>JAUZOH010000214.1 GCA_030706565.1 Bacteroidota bacterium
AATCAAGAATGAACTGAAGAATATTACCCCGTTTAATTATACAGGTTTATAAATCCATATTCGATTTTTCATGAACAGTGTACTTAAAATAGCGAAATACATTAAACCTTATTGGTTGAATGCGCTTCTAAACATAATTTTCAACTTACTTTCTTCTTTTTTCGCGCTTTTCACCTATTCCCTTGTCATCCCGTTTTTGTCCGTACTTTTTGACAGGCAAAAACTGGTCACCCAGGCAGTTCCTTTTTCATTATCTGCCAGCTCCATACAGCACAATCTGAATTATATCCTCAGCAAGATTGTCATAGATTACGGACAGGCTAAATCATTGATGTTCATTGCATTGCTAGTGGTCGTCATGAGCCTTTTCAAAAATGCTTTTGTTTTTCTGGCCAATTATTTCGTAACCTATGTCCGCACCGGTGTGGTTCGGGATATCCGTCAACTGCTTTACGATAAGATCCTCAAATTGCCCCTTTCCTATTATTCGGATGAGAAAAAAGGAGATATCATTTCAAAAATGACGACTGACGTTCAGGAAATTGAAGTATCCATCATGAGTTCGCTTGAAATGATATTCAGAGACCCGATCACTATTATCATTTTCATGACGGCCCTGATCAAAATGAGTGCATCCCTTACTGCCTTCGTTCTGATTCTCTTGCCATTAAGCGGACTTATAATCGGGAGAACAGGAAAAAGTTTACGCAGCAAATCATTCAAAGGGCAGAAGAAGATGGGCGGGATATTGTCCATCATAGAAGAAACATTAGGAGGCCTGCGAATCATTAAGGCATTCAACGGGGAAGAAAAAGTCAGAAGGAAATTTTCCGACACCAATAATCTGTATGCCAGGATCATATCCAAAGTTATGCGCAGGCAATATCTGGCAAGCCCGCTCAGCGAGTTTCTGGGCACTCTTGTGCTGATTGTTATCATGTGCTATGGCGGTTCTTTAGTAATGAATTCGCATACTTTGACCTCTGAAGTGCTGATTGGCTATCTGGTTATCTTCTCTCAAATCATCAATCCTGCAAAATCCTTCACTACCGCCTATTTCAACATCAGAAAAGGTATGGCATCGGCTGACCGAATCAATTCGGTGCTTGATGCAGAAATCACCATCAAGGATGAGCCCAACGCCAAACACAAAAAGGAATTTACCACAGCCGTTGAGTACCGCAATGTTTCTTTCAAGTATGATACGGAAATGGTCCTGAAAAATATCAACCTTGTTATCGGTAAAGGTAAAACCATAGCCCTGGTTGGGAAATCCGGATCAGGAAAATCCACTCTGGCTGACCTGCTTCCACGTTTAATTGATGTGGATGAAGGAGAAATACTGATAGACAATGTGCCCATCAAAAATTACAAAATATATGATTTACGCAACCTAATGGGGGTAGTAACGCAGGAATCGATACTTTTTAACGATTCATTCTTTAACAATATAGCTTTTGGCGTTGATGGGGCTACGGAAGAGGATGTAATCCGGGCTGCAAAAGTAGCCAATGCACACGAATTTATCGTCAACACAAAGCATGGATATTACACCAACATTGGCGACCGGGGCAGCAAACTTTCGGGAGGGCAACGGCAGCGCATAAGCATTGCCCGTGCAGTTTTGAAAAACCCGCCCATCCTGATACTTGACGAAGCCACCTCTGCTTTGGATACTGAATCGGAACGCCTGGTTCAGGATGCACTTACCAGATTGATGGAAAACCGTACTTCCCTGGTAATCGCGCACAGGCTTTCAACTGTGCAATTTGCTGATGAAATCTGTGTACTCGAAGAAGGCCACATTGTGGAACGTGGTAAACATGAAGAACTGATCCGCCAGGATGGCATTTACAACAAACTGCTGCAAATGCAGATGCTCATTGCTTAATCCGGGTTAAATCATAAAATAATCTTGGTAGAAGTTATTTATAATTAACTTTTTATGAAAGTTTGTGGTATTACTTTTGTCCGGAATGCACGGAAATACGATTATCCAGTTGTTGAATCCATACAATCCATACTTCCGGTATGTGACAAATTTATCGTTTGCGTTGGAAATTCCGAAGATGATACTTTGTCCTTAATCCAATCCATTGATTCAGATAAAATTCAGATCCTGCCAAGTATTTGGGATGACAGCCTACGGAAAAACGGAGAAGTCCTTGCCGTTGAGACCAATAAGGCATTGGATGCGGTTCCGCCGGAATTTGACTGGGTTTTCTACATTCAGGGCGATGAGGTGGTACACGAGAAATACCTGGAAACCATCAAAGAAAACATGTTGAAATATAAAGATGACAAACAGGTCGAGGGATTACTCTTCAAATATGTTCATTTTTATGGCAGCTATAATTATATTGGCAATTCAAGGCGTTGGTACCGGAATGAAATAAGGGTTGTAAGAAATGACAGGCAAATAAGATCATACAAAGATGCCCAGGGCTTCCGCAAAAATGACGGGAAATTAAAAGTCAAACCCATTGAAGCCTGTGTTTTTCATTATGGTTGGGTAAGACCTCCCCAAGTGATGCAAAATAAAACAAGATCGTTCCATAACTTATGGCATTCAGATGAATGGATACAAAAAAATATAGCTAATACGGAGAGTTATGATTATTCTCATATCGATTCACTGTGTTTGTTTAAAGAGACCCATCCTAAAGTGATGGAAGAAAGGATTAAAAAAGCTGAATGGAAATTTGAATTTGATGTAAAACAGAAGAAATTCAACCTGAAGGAATGGGCTTTGTACCTCTTTGAAAAAGCCACCGGCATAAGGTTGTTTGAATATAAAAACTACGAAATATTGAAATAACGCGGATAACCAGGTTAAAAAATATGAAAAATGGATGCTTATTCGGGCATCCATTTTTCATAATATCAATATTATTTAATTTTTTCTTTCAGATATTTGTCAATAGCCACCGCAGCTTTTTTACCTGCACCCATGGCAAGAATAACCGTAGCAGCTCCGGTAACAATATCACCGCCGGCAAAAATCCCTTCGCGCGAAGTTTGCCCGGTTTCTTCGTCAGCGACAATACATTTGTGGTTGTTCATTTCCAGGCCACGGGTTGTGGAAGCAATCAAAGGATTGGGAGAAGTACCCAGGGACATGATCACGGTATCAACATCCAATGTAAATTCAGAGCCCTTGATTTCTACCGGACGACGACGCCCAGATTCATCAGGTTCTCCAAGCTGCATGCGAATGCATGTCATTCCTTTTACCCAACCCCTTTCATCGCCAAGAATTTCTATAGGATTTACAAGCAGTTCGAAATGAACTCCTTCCTCTTTGGCATGAATCACTTCCTCACGGCGGGCAGGAAGTTCAATTTCCGAACGGCGGTAAACCAAAGTAACGTCAGAACCTAAACGCAAAGAAGTCCGGGCTGCATCCATGGCCACATTTCCGCCGCCTACCACAGCCACTTTCTTACCCACATGAATGGGCGTATAATAACTGTCATCGAAAGCCCTCATCAGGTTGTTGCGGGTAAGGAATTCATTGGCCGAAAGTACACCATTGAAGTTTTCACCGGGGATACGCATAAATTTCGGCAAGCCGGCTCCGGAAGCCACATAAACAGCCTTAAACCCTTCCTCGCTCATCAATTGGTCGATGGTAACCGTCTTACCAACAACAACATCCGTTTCCAGCATCACTCCCAGGCGAAGCACATTGCCTACTTCCGACTTCACCACCGAATCTTTAGGCAGACGGAACTCAGGGATTCCATATTCCAATACACCGCCGGCCTTGTGCAAAGCCTCAAAAATAGTAACTTCATAACCCAACTTGGCCAGATCGCCGGCGCAGGTCAGTCCGGAAGGCCCACTGCCAATAACAGCAACCTTTATTCCATTTTTGGGCAGGGTCTTGCTGAGATCCAGATTGTGTTCCCGTTGCCAATCGCCTATGAAACGTTCAAGCTTGCCAATGGAAACCGGTTCACCTTTCACGCCCAACACACATTTACCCTCACATTGGGTCTCCTGCGGGCATACTCTTCCGCATACGGAAGGCAAAGCAGAAGATTCAGCAATAATGGCCGCAGCTTTTTCAAACTGTTGATTTTTTATTTCAGCAATAAATGCAGGAATATTGATGCTTACGGGACATTGAGTGATACATCCGGGTTTCTTGCACTGGATGCAACGCGAAGCCTCAAGCACAGCTTCTTCTTCATTATAGCCATAGCAAACCTCATTAAAATTTGTTGCCCTGACTTTTGGTTCCTGTTCCCTTACTGGAACTCTGGGTATCTTATTCATTACTAATTCCTCCTATACGGCATTCGTGGCCTTCCTCTTTTTCCTGTTTTTCGATAATTGTTTTACCCTCCTCCGTTTTGTACATAGTCTGACGGCGCATAGCCTCATCAAAGTTTACTTTATGTCCGTCAAATTCGGGGCCATCAACGCAGGTAAATTTGGTTTCACCGCCAACAGTGACACGGCAGGCACCACACATTCCAGTCCCGTCAACCATTAGGGTATTTAAACTGACTATGGTCCTGATCCCCAGTTCCTGGGTCATTTTGGCTACGAACTTCATCATAATCATCGGGCCTATTGCCACAACCAAGTCATAATGTTTGTTTTGATTCACCACCAAATCCTGAAGCAGATTGGTAACCAGTCCTTTGAATCCTACTGAACCGTCGTCCGTTGCAATAAACATATTTTCCACTTCAGCTTTCATCTCCCCGGTCAACAAAAGATAATTTTCGGATTTTGCACCAATAATCACATCTGCTTTGACTCCATGCTGATTCAACCATTTTACCTGGGGATAAACAGGGGCAGTACCCACACCGCCGGCTATGAATAATATTTTTTTCTGTCTCAACTCTTCCAGGGGTTCATGCACCATTTCTGAAGGTTGCCCCAAAGGCCCTACGAAATCAGCGTAATAATCACCTTCATTAAAGGTAGCCATCCGGGTGGTTGATTTTCCCACAGTCTGGAACACAATGGTGACCGAACCTTTCTCCTTATCATAATCACAAATGGTAAGAGGAATACGTTCTCCCTTTTCATCTGGACGAACAATAATAAACTGTCCGGGCTGTGCAGAACGGGCTACTCTTGGAGCTTCAATATCCATCAGATATATCTGCGGTGCCAATAATTGTTTTTTTAGTATTTTGAACATCGTTTAATATTTTGTTCAACTGACAATTTGTTATTTAAAGAATGTTTTATCCTCTCATATCAAACAAATTTCCAGCCGATTTGTGCAATTAAAAACTGCAAAAGTAAAAATATTTCCTAAAATGCCAGAAGTTCAAGTCCTAAGGATTAAAATAAATTAATAATTGAAGTTTCGCAATTAGTAAAAAGGTATAACGGGATACTGGTTATTGATTGGAGAAAGTTTGATTTGAGGACCTAGTCGTTTC
This sequence comes from Bacteroidota bacterium, assembly GCA_030706565.1. Classification (NCBI taxonomy): domain Bacteria; kingdom Pseudomonadati; phylum Bacteroidota; species Bacteroidota bacterium. Next base: position 5,412 of record JAUZOH010000214.1, read on the forward strand.
ATCGTTTTTATAACTACTTAGTCACGGAGGTAAAATGGTTCGAGAAGGTTTGAAATAGTTTGAGGTGGTTTGAAGGGTTTTAAATTGTTCAACTATTTTCTTGCTGCCTGAGGGGAGTCGAAGGCATGGTATTGGATTATCTATAATCCGAATCCTCCTTATTCGATGAGAAATAGTGAGTTAGGCTGAATAATAAATAAATTTCATATTTTACGTCCTGGCGTAAAACAAACATTTTTTCGCTAAAGACGCAAGAGATACAAATTTACCCCATCCCCTTAAAAATGGGTTATAACAGATTTCTCTGTGGTTCTCTGTGTTAAAACTCTGTGGTTCTCTGTGTAATAAATCAATACGATAACACAGAGGTACACAGAGAAGGCACAGAGGAATATTTTTCATTATTTCTATGTGACTTAGAGCCTAAGTGGTTTGTATTTGCTATTAAATTTTATTCTTTTTGTCGTCACCAAAAGCAAAAAAGACTGTGACTGCGTCATTCGCCAATGGGCGAACACATCCTGGCAGCTTGTCCGCCCCCTGGCGGATCGGCTTCATTCAAAAAGTACGCAGTCAATAAGGATTTTGTTTTTTACGCTTCGCGAAGGAAAGTCCTGGAACTTTTTAATGAATCACCGGTCTATTTTAGACCCTTGGTAAAGTGAGGTTGAAGGACAATAAATCAATGACTTTAAATTTTATTTTGTTCAGGAAAATATTTAGTTGCGAAACTTAAATCACAGATTTTAAATTTTATTCCGTTCAGGGAAATATTTAGTTGCGAAACTTAAATTAATAATTGACAGAAATATTCCGAAAAACAATAGAATATGAAGATTTGGAATGTAAAGCTCAAAATATTAGGTTATTGATTAAAGTCAACTTCTTATAAATAAAAAAACCTTTAGCTGCAGGTGTGGCGATAATGGGTATTGAAAAAATGAGTTTTTTCTGGTATTTAAAAAATATCAGTTGGCTTGCAATGATTGGTTTGTTAGCTGGCATAGTAGTATTTATCCTTCAGCAAAGTTTA
>JAUZOH010000215.1 GCA_030706565.1 Bacteroidota bacterium
AAATATCTCCCTGAACGGAATAAAATTTAACAACTGAGATTTATTGTTCATCATATCACATAGAAATAATGAGAAATATTCCTCTGTGTCTTCTCTGTGTACCTCTGTGATATTGTATCAATTTATTACACAGAGAACCACAGAGTTTTAACACAGAGTGCCACAGAGAAATCTGTTATAACCCCTTATACTACTTGCGAAACGTAAATAAAGGAGAAACTCATTTCTGTTTAATTCTTTTTCCGTCTAATTCAGCTAAAATCCTTTTGAGGAAAAGATTATCGGTTTTATGTTCTTTATACATATCGCTGTTTACAATTTCATGAATTTTATAACTACTAATCATGTATTCACTTATAGCGTTCTTGAAATTTGGATAGACATATTCCATTTCTTTATTTTGTTACTTTAATAATCCATACATCTTGTTGAGGTCTTCCATTTTTTATCTCACCTTCAATATGCTCAAGTATTTGATGGTTTCCAATTAATTTTTTAACAAAAGATACCGGATGAAAGGCTGTAAAAGTTCTATGCCCAATTTTAGTATTCCCTTTAATTAGTAAATTCCCTTTATCAAATATTTTTTGTTCGAATGGAGTTAATTTTGATTTAAAAACATTACCGTGTAATGTGAGAAAAATAATACCATTATTTTTGGTTATTCTGGTCAGCTCATTAAACCATTCATAGTGTAAATGTTCTGTAAGATGAGTAAATATTGAGATACCATAAACTATATCAAACGAATTTTCTACATAAGGAAGAGGAGGATTAGTATCGTTTAAGTTAAAATTAATACCAGTCAGCATTTTTCTGTTCCATGCAATAGTTTTTGGATTATAGTCAGTACCATATATTGAGCAGGATCTTTCCAGTAATTCCGGTAGATGTCGGATAATGCGGGCTGGACCACATCCCCAGTCTAAAATATTTAAATTTTTTAACTCATGGTACTGCTTAAGATGGTCAAGTAACCAAATTGCAGAACTTTTGCCATCAAAGTAATATTTATAATAATTAAGATTAAATGATTCATAAATGAGGTAAGAAGGGGGAAGTTGAATTTGAGGGTTTTCTTTTTTAAAGTTTCTTCTTTCTTTACTTTTTTTTATATAATGCAGGTAAAACCTTATTTTATCGGTATAATATAGTATGCCTAATTGTCTTAAAAAATTTGAAATTCTTGTTTTCATTTTACATGTTTTGTTCAAATATATTTTTTATTCAAGTTTCGCAAGTAAAATTTAGACCACCTCAGATATTCACGGCCTATCAAAATTGATAAAATGTTTCATAAGTGTTTACCTGAATATATCAAAAATTATTGTAATAATCTGATATTATACAATATATGGCTTATTTCTCATGTCCACGATTTGAATTTTTACTGTTGAAAATATAAGTAAGATTACGAAAATGCCGTTAAAATCCAAATATATTCCGCCATCACAGCCTATTGCCTTTTGACCATTGTCGGATATGATCCCATCTTAATCGCAGTATTTTTTATTTGTTCCGTGTTCTTGGCATGTAGCTTTTCGACAAGATTCTGATTAGAAACTCTTCACAAGATCAGAGTCTGTGAAGATTATGTTAGATAATGGTCATTGTCGGTTGGGCTTTAATTTTTAGTGGACACTTATGATTTTACTCATAAATGTTTCTCTGTCTTTTTAAAGTTTCACACAAGGGTCGGGGTTAGGCGAAGTACGGGAATCGAGACTACGGTTGTTTCAATTGATTTTCCTTTTCATTTTATTCCTGAGGGCTTTGCCATGGGAACGTTGATGGGAAGTGGTTCTCCAAAATCTGGAGTCCCGTCCTGCGTCCAGTTAAATTTCTGAATCCTGGTGCTTCGCTTTGAACAACCCAGGTTGGGTTTGTCTTTTGCATGATAAATGATCCAACTTTCTTTACCATCGGGCGATTGAGTAAAACCATTATGCCCTGGCCCAAAAACACTATTCTTTTCTGACATGTGGAAAACAGGAAGGCTTGATCTTTTCCAAGATGAGGGATTCAACAGGTCCCCATTTTTTTTAATCGAAAGCATTCCCAGGGAATAGTTATCGTCCCAGCAGGCACTGGCTGAGAATAATATAAAGGACTTATCTTTAGGGCCATCCAAAAATATGGGGCCTTCCAGGATGCTCCTGTCCCCAATTCTTTCCCATGAATACATGGGAGCTGCCAGGTCTGCTTCCGGTTGTTTCAATGTCCAGGGATTAGTCATTTGGGCTATCATAATATCGCTGTGACTGCCTACATAAGCTGAATATAAGAAATACAATTTGCCCTTAAACTGGAAAACAGAACCATCAATACCATTGTATTTTGTATTTACTGCTCCCCGGTCTATCCATTTACCTTCTAATGGATTAGTCGATGCATTTTCCAAGACAAAAACATGACGGGTATTGTCCGCATCTTGTTTAATATCGGAGGCTGAATAATAGATGTACCATTTCCCTTTGATATAATGTATTTCAGGAGCCCAGATAGAGCAACTGTTAGGACCACTCGGAGGGCGTTTCCAAACCGTTTTCGCCTGAACGCCTCCCAGGGAAGTAATATCGGGCGTCCGCCAGATATCAATTCTATTGCCCCTGGTTACCAGGCAATAATAATAACCATCAGTATGATAATAGGCATAGGGGTCAGCGCCATCTTTCAAAACCGGATTCATGAATGTGGCATTATTTTGCGCATTTGAAGAATTGCAATACCAGATCAGCAAAAGAGAAAAAAGCAATATCCGTTTAAGCTTGAACGAATGCGTTGATTTTCCAGTATTAAAAATAACCATAGTCTCAATAGGTTTAAGTAATTAATTTAACTTCTTGTTTTCAAATAGTTATAATATGAAATGACCTTTATTTAAACCAATAGCTTTTTAATCCAGAGGCGATTATACTTATTTTTAAGGAAAATACAAATTATTCCGGGGCAGGAGAAATGTTGTTTCTCATTTTTCAATTATTGCTAATATGCTGAGATAAAGGGCTACCAGTCCTACTGATATGGCAAAATGAGATAATCCGTTGAATACAACTTTTATTCCAATTTCATTTGAAATATCTTCTCTTGTCATTATCTCTATTCCTGCTCCGCTTTCAAAAGAAAGGGTATAGGATGAAAAACCTTGATGGCATTTTCATACTTGTCACCACATTGCATTTCAAAATGCTTCTGATAAAAGGCTTACATTTTTTCTAAATCAGAAGACTATATTGCAATGTGTTCAATTTCTATTTTCTACTTTCCCGTTTATACCTGCCTTTGATATTAGTTTGATTAAATAACTAAATTGCTTAAAGCTCCCGGATCCAGATATTCCTATATGATACAGGATTTCTATGATCTTGCAGCGATAACGGTTGTTTGAAGGGATGTTTGGTGTATTTGGCTGCCCCAATATAGGCAGTTGTTCCTTTAATCTCAACATGATTTTGCACCAGCACCCCATTTTGCAATATCGTTATATATGCCGGAGTTTGCAACGAGTTGTCGTTGTTGAAACGGGGTGCAGTATAAATAATATCATAAGTCTGCCATTCACCCGGTTTACGGCAAACATTTACAAGCGGTATATGTTGTTTGTATATTGAAGCGGCTTGTCCATTGCTATAAGTTGGATTTTGATAGCTATCCAGTACCTGGACTTCGTAACGATTTTGCAAGAAAATACCGCTATTACCGCGGCCTTGCCCATTACCTTTTATTTCTTCCGGGGACCGCCACTCAATATGCAACTGGCAATCAGCAAACTGCTGCCAGGTAAGAATGGAGCCGCTTCCTGGAAGTACTGTAAGTATTCCGTCATTAACGTTCCACTTGGCCTTCTCACCTTTTTCATTCACCCATGCATTGAGATTGGTACCATCAAATAATATGATGGCATCACTGGGTATTCCTGATTGAGCATCTACAGTTATTACTGGAGGAACCGGCGACCAAACCTCGGTTTCTTCAGGACGCATTTGCGATTTTGCAAAATGGGAAAAGAACAATAATAAAAGGCTGCATAAAATTCTTTTTTTCATCTGTATTTACTTTTTATGTGATGCATGAGGATGTGTACATGCCTCAAAAGTACAAATTCGTGATTTGAAAAGCATATTAAAATTGTTTTTTTGGTGTATGAAAAAGCTTCGCTATAGTTTTCCCATTGCTATTCAACGGCTAAGTGTCTGCAGCGTGCGGGAGCAAGAGACCGTTTCACTTTTAGCCCGCAATGTTGCTGCCAGCAAGCGATGATCTTGCAAATTATTCTGAACCCCGCAAAATATATACCCTGTGTTAGGATCTGAACTTTTTATAGTTATCAATCTTGTAGATGATTATCAAAAAAATCACTTGGGTTTTTGAGTGACCTTCACCCTGTCAAAATAATCCCCGGCTTCAAGGCCAACAGTAATGATTCTTTTAACATGATTAGGATTTGCATCAACCTTGATAAAAAGTGTATTCTTATCCCGGCGCTCAACATCAAAACAATCCTGTTTTATTTTGTAACTGTCGGATTGTAAATCAACACCTGTAAAGCCATAGTACCAGGTACTATCAACTGACACATCAGAAATCCACCACCAATCCCCTTCTGTTTTTATTGTTGCAGAATCTCCTGAAGCACTAAATTCAACTGCTTTGGTCGAAAGGTGGATAATGTCATCCCATTTCCCTTTTTCTTCAGTGCAGGAAGTGAAAATAAAAACTGAAATAATCAAAAGATTTAAAACCAATATTTTTTTCATAACTTACTCTATTTCTCAATAATTGGATTTGTCCAGCCTTTGGTGGATTGCCGTTTGCTGCAATTATGCCTTTAAGTTCGTTTGCTTTAATCGTATAATTGTAACCTTTGAGTTACATTTACAACTCCATATCAGATGAAGTTGCAATTATTATTTGTCTTTTATACCAAGAACAAATAGGTTAAGTTAAACTATGTCAAACCAATCAATAACTGTCCCGTTGCAATTTGGTGCATTCGGGCAGCATATATATTCATCACCTCTTTTATCCTTGAAAACTTTGTAGTCAGCAACTGTAAAAATAGTATCGCAATGGATACAACACTTCTTATCAGTTATTTTTGGTACATTCTCAAACGGGTAATTGTCGTCGAGATATTTTTGTTTATTTCTGATTATTAATTCTTCCATAATATTTGGTTTTATTAGTTTTATGTCGCAATGTTATTCGGGCTTGTTGCCAATGATGTTGGCATAGCAGCTCCACATATTGCCGTAATACACTATAATGGTTTTGTCCATGCCGTCTGTTGTGTGCATGCTAGTTGATTCATATTAAATTTCATTCATGTCCAATTGTTCTTTTACATAATCTTCCTGCCTTTTTGTACGAAATGCAAACCACTCTTCACGATAATTTGACGATTCGATTTCAGCTTTAAAATTTGCAAATGGACTCTTGCGATTGAGAATTTTTATCAGGTTTTCTTTAAGTTTTAATTCTTTTACCTCATCAACAAAATCTTCCATAATTTTAAATGCCTCACTGGAATTCATTTTTTCAATGACTGCATAATTCGACCATTCATTCTCGATTTTTTCCATTTCCTCTTCCAAAAATTCTGGATCCATCAGGTCATCCAGGTCAAGAATTGTTCTGTATTCTAATGTTTCCTTGTTTATGAATATTTTCATACCAGCCTCTAGATCCTGGGCCATTTTATTTATTTGTTTGTCTGTTAGTTTCATGGAGTTTGTTTTTTACCTGATACACAACGTCCGCGGTAAGGAATGTTGGGGATTTCTTGTATGTTTTACGATCAAACGATGAAAAACTTGCCAGCGGGCGATGCGTTCGATAAACCAATAAACCCTCCAAATTTAATACTACAGGGTATGACCAGTATTTATTTTTTCTGCAATCTGTAAATATTCTTATAACTTATGCAATATGCAAAACTATCTGAAACAAAGATAATTAAACCTAATGATAATTGTTTTTGTAAATCAGATTTAATCCAACTTTTACCGCTATCTGTTGTAGTATATGTATATGTTCCAATAAATGATGGGAAATCTCCACCAATATAAGCTATACTGTCATGAATTATTATACCCTCGTTACTATTGCAAAAATGAAAACTTTCAAATGGTGAAGATGGGGTTCTAAAACTTGGAAACGATAAACTGGTTTTATTCCAATTGATCCCTCCGTCTGTTGTTTTATATCTATCATTACCTTTATTTAAAAAACCAATGTTTTCATTGATGAAATAAAAGCCACCGATATAAGTTGATGAACTATTTATTGGTGTCTGAATTGTAATCCATGTTTTCCCATGATCAACGCTCTTAAATATTTTTTGATCCTTTCCTGTCGCAAAACATATATCACCTGAGAAAAACAATCTATTTTGCGAAGGATCTAAATCTAAATCAGCAACTTCCCAACTTGAGCC
>JAUZOH010000216.1 GCA_030706565.1 Bacteroidota bacterium
AAATCAATGGTCTGTTCTTTTTGATAGGAGTAAACCCCTTTGAGGGTAAGGCTGACCGGTATCATTCTTCAACCTCCTGTGCTATTATTTCTTTAAAAATCTCCATGATCTCTTCAGCAGGCTGTTGTCCGGCATTCTTGGATGCAAAATAATCGGAAAATAACAGGTCAATATTACGTGTTAAATCGATGTCTTCTTTTTTATCTTCGGCCGGTTGATCCTGATTGTTGATTCCCGGAATAATAAACAGCCCGGGATGAGCGGCATAGAGCCTTTTTTTCTCGTCCGGGGTAAGGTAATGGTCCGTTTCCATGGTCAATTCCACGATGGAATGGTCGCATTGGCTAAGCCATTCACAAGCCTGATCGACCTTGTCGAATTTCCTACGCAACAATTTTTTTGCTTTTTGCAGTTCCACCTCCCGGACTTGGGCTTCCTTTCCGGGTTGAATGTCTGCAATCATCACATATTTGTCCTGGTTTGCTTCTCCAAAGCTGTAGGCCAAAGGGCTTCCGCAATAAACAACAGGGCAGGGGGCAGTATCAATGAACTGTTTGCGGTGTAAATGCCCCAAAGCTGCATATTGTAATTGCCCGGGCAGATTGCGCGAATAAATGGCCTGTGCACCGCCAAGATGAAGTACAGGTTTTTCATCTTCCGGTTCTTCGGGTTGTTCCGTACCTTCCTTCATCAAAAACAGATGGGCTGCCAGGATGTTTATCCCTTTTTCATCCAGATATTTATCTGCCAGCCTTTGCCAGTTTTCCTGCAGGACTTGTCTGAGTTCTTCTTCTGAATTTTCCTGCCCCAGGTAAGTTTTTAACCGGTATTCATTGGCATAAGGAGTAAGAAGAATTCTCAGCGGATCATCGCAGTGCGGTAATTTTAATTCAAGGAATCCTTCTTCGCTATTGATCACAGATAAGCCGGTTTTAAGGTCAAATGGCTGAATTTTGGAATTGGGATAGCCGGCAAAGATTATTCCGCATTCTTTGGCAAGGGGGTCAGGTGCTTCAATGCGGTCGGGCGAATCGTGATTGCCGGCAATGGCAACTACTGGCCTACGGCCATTATCTGCCAGACACTTTAAGGTTTTGTAAAACAGATCGATTGCTTCCACTGAAGGATTAAACGTGTCAAATAAATCCCCCGTGACCAGTACTGCATCCACTTCCTCTTTTTCGGCAATATCAATTATTTCGTTAAGTACATCCTGCTGTTCTTCAATCCTGGAAATGGTTTCGAGATGTTTCCCGAGATGCCAGTCGGAAGTATGAAGCAGCTTCATATTACATCATGAATTTATAGGCAAAACCAATGCCGAAAATTTCCTTGAATTGAATTTGAGGCCCTGCCATATAGTTTTTACCCTCGTCGTTTTTTTTCTGGGTTTTGGTGTCATCATCATAAACTAAGCTGGTACGGACATTTGCAGAGATATATTTATTAATCTGGGTAGATAAGGTTACATCCCAGTTCACATCTATATTTTCGGGATTATGCATATAATTGGTAAAAAGGCCCAGTTTGGAATCCATGTTAATATTTTTCATCACTTCACCGTTCCAGTTGAGTTTGACATAACCGCCAAATTCGTATTTCATTTCCTGGCCATGGTCAATAAGGCTTTTACTGTCGTCATAGGTGGCTTTTTTTACCCCAAAGTATCCTAAATCAGCTAATCTTTGGTCGAGTACGAAAGTAACCTTGCCGGTAACAGGTGCCAGAAGCAATTCCATATTTTTCACTTTCTGGGGTTTGAAATCCATACCCAAAGAGGTAATCAGATAAGCCGGAGCAAATAAACGGGATACAACCACCGAATCATTGGGATAGTTATATCCGTTAAACATCTGACTGTTAAGGTTCATTGAACCACTATAATACCAGTTTTTAGAAGCTTTTATTCCGAAGTTGGAAACAAAGTTGAGCTTATCGTCATTCTTAATTAATTTCCCACTTCCCTGATTGGCCATACCATAAGAGAGCGCCAATGTGTTTTCCCACATTGAAGTGTCTGTTTTATGGTTTGCAAAGAGGCTTAGATAGGAATTGCCTGATACGGAATTTTCACCTCCTGCTGACCAATTTGAAAAAGAAGTTTGCGCACCACTCAGGTTTAGGTTTCCGCCCAATTTCCATTCTTTACTTTTTTTCTGGTTGGGTTGGGGTACGGTGATTATACTTTTGTTCCACTTCCTATGATTCATTTCATCCTTCATTAATCTATCCGGACTTATTTGTGCAAAACAATAGGAAGGAATTACTGTCAAAAGGCTAAAGACATAAATTGTTTTGTTCATTTTAAAACGAATTCAGATTATTGATTGGATTAATGTTAAATTTCTACTTCTTGTCCCAATTCCGGAATTTCTATATTCGAAAATCCGTTTTCTTCCAGGGTTTGTTTATATTTCAGTTGGACCTGGTATTCTCCATGGACGACAAACAACTTTTTGATTTTTTTCTTGTCCTGGCAACTTAAAAAATCAATCATTTCCTTATAGTCTCCATGTCCGCTGTAGGATTCAATTACCCTTACCTCTGCTTTTACTTCATGGATAATGCCAAAGATAGAAACTTTTTTATCTCCCCTGATAATTCTGGCGCCCAGCGTGGTAGGTGCACAATAACCCACTGCAAGAATGGTATTCTTTTTATTATCAATACTGTTGGCCAGGTGATGTTTTACCCTTCCGGCTTCCATCATTCCTGAAGCAGAGATGATCACACAGGGTTGCTTGGCATTGTTCAGCTTTTTTGAATCTTCCGAACTGGTTATATAAAAGAGATTGTTAAAGCCAAACGGGTCGGGGTCTGTTTCCATTACTTCCAGGATGCTTTCGTTGTAACATTCGCGATGAAGTCTCATAATATTAGTGGCATTCACTGAAAGCGGACTATCTACATAAACATTGATGGCCGGCAACTTATGGGCATTGTAAAAGTTGTTGAGCGAATAAACAATTTCCTGAGTACGGCCTACGCTAAAGGATGGGATGATGAGCTTTCCTTTTTTCTTGACACAGGTGTCAATGACCGTTTGAAGCAGCATATCTTCTGCCTTTTCATGATGTTCGTGGATTCGGTCTCCGTATGTGGATTCGGTAATCACAATATCAGCTTGAGGAAAAGATTGGGGTGACTTAAGTATCCTGTTTGTTGGACGACCTATATCACCGGTGAAAGCTATGCAGGTGGTTTTTCCATTTTCGCTGATTTCCAAATTGACCACACCGCTACCCAACAAATGGCCGGTATTGGTAAAGGTGACTTTTATCCCTTCGTCAACGAAGAAGGGCCTGTTGTATGGAATACTGATGAATGACTGCATGCAGTCATCGGCATCTGCCTTTGTATAGATAGGTTCTAAAGGGGGTAAACCTTTCAGGGCCCTTTTTTTATTATTGGTATGGGTATCACTTTCCTGTATTCTGCCGCAATCGGCCAGCATGATGGAACATAAGTCACGCGTGGCATGAGTGCTGATAATGGTTCCATTAAACCCTAGTTTATGGATGTATGGAATTAATCCCGAATGGTCGATGTGGGCATGAGATAGAATCAGGTAATCAATGACGGACGGATCGAACCCCAATTTGCGGTTCATACTATCTGTCTCTTCTCCTTTGCCTTGATACATGCCACAATCAAGTAATATTTTTTTCCCGTTGTCAGTTGTTATCAAATGTTTGCTCCCAGTAACTTCCCTGGCAGCCCCTAGGAACTGAATTTTCATAGCTTGAAATTTTAATCACAAAGATATTATTTTGCTGCGTTTCTGTACAATTTATTTTCATTTTCAACCTAACGAAATTTAATGTAATTTATTTCATAATTAAAATTTTTTAAATATTATTAATCTAACCCTTCGAGCCATTTTAATTTCTTCGTGTCATTGCATCTCTGTGTTATCGTATTTATATTTTTTTAGTTAATTATTTCACATAGATTCACAGAGTTTTTTTCTCAGTGCAACTCAGTGTCTTCTCAGTGTGTCTCTGTGTTATTGTATTTATATATCTTCGCAAAAAACAAACCACGTCAAACAACTTCAACCCATTTATCCTCCGTGCTCTCCGTGACCTAGTGGTTATGCATTTTTACGTCTCTGCGTCTTCGGGTGGAATATATTTCTCGCAAAGCAGCCAAACTGCAAAGGTTAAGACAAAGAATAATACAATTCTCTTTGGTTCTTGTCATAACTTATAGTTTATCATTGTGATAATATTTTTGGGCCGAACAATTGTGCTCCTTTTTGTACAAAACAATATCTTTGCAGCTCATGTATATCTTTAAAAAAGCAACTTACAATCAAATATATTCAAATGAATCCGGATAATCTGAAGATAGTTCAATGTGATTTTTCAAACCCCATTCATCAAAAGCATGTCGTAAGGCTCATCGATTCTTACATGCATGATGAGATGGGAGGGGGCGGGGCATTGCCAGAGGACAGGAAACAGCCCCTGGTGGAAGGCCTGGCTGCACATCCCGCCTGTTTCCTTTTATTTGCAGTATTGGATGAAGAATTTGTGGGACTGACCACCTGCTTTGTCAATTTTTCCACTTTTAAGGCCAAACCCTATATCAACATCCATGATGTATTTGTATCGGGCGGGCAAAGGGGAAAAGGTATTGGCCGCAAATTGCTGGAAGCCGTAATTGCCATTGCCCGTGAAAGGGATTATTGTAAAGTTACCCTGGAAGTCCGGGATGACAATGACCATGCTCAAAAGTTATATCAAAGCCTGGGTTTCAGGGATTGTAAACCGGTCATGCATTTCTGGACCTTGACGGATGATAATTTTGTCCCCAGAGATTAATGGCTTTTCCTGTTTATGGTGTAGTCAAACATTTACACCACTGCACAAAGAAATGGTGAACCTTGTGGATTCCTTGTGTCCATTGTGGTTAAATATTTCTGCACTTATAAGTTTCCGTCAGCATTAGCTAACAGTCCTGATAGGGTTTTAATGAATATTTACGGAAATAAAACATCCAATCAAATTGTCTATATTTGTATAAATTATAAAATCCGGTTTATGAAAAAATTCATATTTGTTTTTCTTTCATTGGCTTTCCTGGGCCTTGCCTCAATTCCGGCATCCGTAAAGGCCTCTTCGTCGAAAGTTTCGGGGATTACCAGCGCGGTTGTTCCTGCTGATACCTGTAAAATGAAGTGTAAAAATGCCAGGTGTTGCAAAACCAAAGGTTCTGCCTGTAAAAAAGCTAAAACCAATGGTTGTTGTAAGGCAAAGAAGTGATTTTGAGAAATTTAATTTTCTGCTGAAGGCTGTGTTTGTCCAATATGGCCTTCTTTTTTAGGGTGGATAACTTCTGATTAAAAAAGAATGATTAAAAAAGATTACATACTCAGAATCATTGAAGAAATTGCAAAATTCATTGCTATACTTCTGGGATTGAAAAAGGCTGAAAAATATGAAGAAGCTCTTGAGATGGTGGGAATGGCCATTGACGAATATTTCCACCTCGATCCTGAATATATCCGTTCGCTTAGCAGTAATGATGTTGCACAAAAGCTGATGGATGAGAAAAACCTGAACATTAAATTATTTGAACCCCTTGCTGACCTGCTGCATATAGAAGCCGATATTTTTATGGCTATGAATCAAAAGGAAAATGCAAAAAACGGTTACCAGAAAGCTTTTCACCTGTTGAAATTTTCTGAACAAACAGACAGGACATTTTCTGCCGAACGCTTGGCCAAGATCAGCGAACTGGAACAAAAACTGAAAGCCGTCAGCAAGAGCGAAGCCTGAATTAGCCTGTTCTTTATTCATCAAGTGATAACCATCTTGTTCATTTTTGTTGGCTTCAGCCAACGGATTTGGAGAAGCCTCAGGTTAGCCAAATCTTTATCATAATTTAAAGACGGAATTTGGGCTAAAGCCCAATGAATATCTTATATCATCAGCATCCGTCAGCTGAAGCTGACGGCAATGAAAGCTTAAATCAAGGACCATGAAAAACCGGAGCTGACAGCAATAAAGGCCAACATATGATCTTTTAAAAATTATTTTGAAACATTTATAATCCAGATCCCAATTGGAATAAACTACAATAAAAAAAGCATTTTTCATTGCCGTTGGCTTCAGCCAACGGATTGATAGGATAGAGCTCCCTTCCGGCTTTAGCCAAAACATTTGTAAAAATCATTCTAAAATTGCTTAAAATTTCAATAATTGGGCTAAAGCCCAAGAAATACTTTATATCATCAGCATCCGTCAGCTGAAGCTGACGGCAATGAAAGCCCAAATCAAGGACCATGAAAAAACGGAGCTGACAGCAATAAAGGCCAAAATATGATCTTTTAAAAATTATTTTGAAACATTTATAATCCAGATTCCAATTGGAAACAACTACAATAAAAAAA
>JAUZOH010000217.1 GCA_030706565.1 Bacteroidota bacterium
AAAAGTTTTTTAAAGGACCACCTTCAGCTTTAAGGATGGTTTTTAATCGTAGTACTGATTAATCCTGCCAGACAGAAACATGAAAAGCAGACTTAATCATTCATCAAAAAAATTGATAATTATTTGTCTATGATTTCAAAACAAATTAATATTAACTCATAAGCATCTACATATTTTTGCTGTTTCCAACATTTTATCTAATTATTTTTCTGAATTATATAAAGTGGAAACGATTACAAATTTTCAGATTTAAAGTAAGTTGCCCTTTTCAAAAGATTTAAAATTTCAGGGAATGAAAAATTTATTTGCTTTAACCTGCCTGCTGTTGTTTTCCACCGGGCTTTTTGCCCAGACTGCAGATGAACAGTATAAAAAACCTTTAAAAGAGTTACTGGATGAAATTCAAACCGGCTTTAAGGTCAAATTGAAATATCCCGAAGATCTGGTTAAGGATAAGATATTAAATTATGCAGAATGGCGAATTCGCAGTTACAACCTGGAACAAACCCTGACTAATATCCTGTCGCCCTTTGACATGTCATTTACCAAAGAATACGAAAATGTTTATAAAATAAAACCTTTTGAATACGCCAGGCGCACTCCTGAAGAAGGGAAAGCACAGCTGGCTTATTTTTCGACTTTATACAATGACCGCCTTTCCTGGGAAGCAAGGAAGCAGGCGCTCAGAGAGTGCATGATTTCTGCACTGGGACTGAACCCCATGCCCAAAAGCCCGGGTACAAAACCCATTGTCACTCCCCAAAGGGTAATGAATGGCTATACTGTGCAAAATGTAGCCATTGAAACCCTTCCGGGACTTTATGTTTGCGGTTCGCTATACAGACCGATCAAACCCAAAGGCCTCTGCCCTATTATCCTCAATCCTGACGGTCATTTTCAGGACGGGCGCTACCGTGCCGACTGTCAGTACCGTTGTGCCCTGCTGGCCCGTATGGGTGCCATAGCCTTCAGTTATGATCTTTTCGCCTGGGGGGAATCGCGTCTTCAGTTCAAAGATGAAGACCACCGCCGGAGTATTGCCAACACCATACACAATCTGAACGGAATCAGAATATTAGATTATCTGACCACCTTGAAAGGTGCCGATACAAGCCGGATTGCCATCACCGGGGCTTCGGGAGGCGGTTCACAAACCATGCAGCTGACGGCAATTGACAACAGGATAAAAGTCAGCGTGCCGGTTGTCATGGTTTCGTCCTATTTCTTCGGCGGCTGCCCCTGCGAAAGCGGCATGCCTTTCCAGCTATGCCTGGGAGGCACAAACAATGCCGAGATTGCAGCCATGGCAGCGCCCAGGCCCATGATGATCATCTCCGACGGAAAAGACTGGACGGCCAATGTCCCCGAACTGGAATTTCCGTTTATCCAGCGGACATACAGTTTTTACGGGAAAAAGGATCTGGTTGAAAATGCGCATTTTCCAAAAGAGGGACATGATTACGGGAGTTCCAAAAGAATGGCCATGTACGTATTTATGGCCAAACAACTGGGCCTTGATCTCAATGCAGTGAAAAACAAGGATGATGAAATTGACGAATCAACCGTTACTATTGAAAAATATCCTGCCCTGTATGTATTTGGCAAAAATGGGGAACTTTTACCTTCAAATGCGATAAAAAATATCGATCAACTGTACAAAGTTTTTGAAGAAGAAAAAGCAAAACAGGAATAAATTAATAGCCACAATTTAAGCACTTTAATTTATGAAAACCAATAAATTAAATCAATCTGCAAAATATTTAAGGACAGTTTTGTTATTAAGCTGTTTTTATCTCTCTGTTTTTGGTTTAAAGGCTACAGAACCGGTAAACACAACCTTCCTGCACTGTGAATTGCTAAAAGATCCAGCACATCAAGGTTTTGAACAAATCATCATGAAACCTTCACTGGCCAAAGGTTTAAATTCGGTTAGAGCATTTTATCATTCTATTAACGGATTGATTAAAAGCGAATGTGAAAATCAACCGGATCACTTCACATGGAAGAATACAGTTCCGGACAAAAGCAAAGCCTCTGTCTATATTCCGGCAAGCTCAGAAAAGGATGTAACAGAGAACGGCAAAGAAGAAACCTCAAGCAAAGGGTTAAATTCCCAGAAGATGGATGGCAAACAGGCTGTATTTGAAACAGATTCCGGAAATTACTCGCTCGAAACCAAAAGAGACTGGAAGCAGGGAATATTAACCGATGAATTTATTTTTGAACGGGCATCATTTCCCGAAAGTCATGCTTCGACTATTGCCGAGACTCCGAAAGGACTTGTTGCAGCCTGGTTTGGCGGGACAAAGGAAGGATTTCCCGATGTATGCATCCGGGTAAGCCGTTATGAAAACGGAAAATGGAGCGAACCGGTTAATGTCGCCAATGGCATTCAAAATGACACATTGCGGTACGCATGCTGGAATCCGGTTTTGTATCAGGTTCCCGGAGGAGATTTACTTTTGTTTTACAAAATCGGGCCTTATGTGGCAGGTTGGAAAGGTTGGATGATCAGTTCAAAAGATTACGGGATGACCTGGTCGAAACCGCAGGCTTTACCGGAAGGATTTCTCGGCCCTATCAAAAATAAACCTGTTTTGCTTAGCAATGGAAAATTATTATGCCCTTCAAGCACCGAAAAAGACGGCTGGAAAGTTCATTTCGAACTCACTCCAGACTTCGGAAAAGCCTGGGAATGGATTGGGCCAGTTAACGATGGGAAAACCATTAATGCTATCCAACCCAGTATTTTAGTATACAAAGACGGCTCACTGCAAGTATTATGCAGAAGCAAAAACAGGGCGATCATGGAATCGCGGTCAAAAGATAACGGATTACATTGGTCGCCCATGATACCGACATCTTTACCCAACAACAATTCGGGCATTGATGCTGTTACCCTGAAAAATGGCTGGCAATTATTGGTATACAATCACGTACTTCCGCCAAAAGGAGAAACAACAGGAGTCAGAACCCCTTTAAATGTTGCACTTTCAAAAGACGGGAAAGAATGGTATGCAGCTTTGATACTTGAAGATTCGCCAATCAGCCAGTATTCCTATCCTTCGGTGATTCAAACTTCAGACGGGTTGGTTCATATTGTTTATACCTGGCGACGGCAGCGGATCAAACATGTGGTTATTAATCCCGAAAAATTAAATCTGGTTAAAATAAAAAATGGGAAATGGCCTGAGAAATCCAGGAAAAAGCAGGTGTGGTGATTGGAAATGAAACCTCGCTCAGGGCTACCGAGGAGGCAAGAGGTAAAAAGTGCTAATATGAGTTGCTTTTGGAGTAATTCTGATAGTCCGGAGAAACTTAAGCCGCTTTTATTTTACCGGCGGTTTCCTTGTACATCTAAAATCCCCTTTCCGTAACTATTTGAATATTGTTTTCAGAACGACCACCATATTCCTGACCTGTATTCTATTAACATCACAATGTTATATTAAAAAGTAAATACACCAGTTCAAGAAAAATCAGTAAATTTGAACGATGACTAAATTTTACCTTCAAATATAAAATTTTAACAATGAATTATTTAAGAACAATCCTGTTGATATTTCTTTTCATTCCCTTTTTTAATATAGAAAAGGCAGAAGCCCAAAACAAAGCAACCTGGATTTGGTATCCGGGTGATTATGAAATTTGGCTGGGGAACCAGATGCAAAATAAACATACGGACAGAGGGGTGTTCTCTCCTCCCTTCTGGAAGGAAGACAGCCACTATCCTTTAGTTAATTTTGCAAAGAATTTCAACTTGACCAGATCAGAAGAAATTGATCTCCGGGTTGAAGGTATCTATTACCTAAAACTTGATGGCGCTGCTTTCCCGTCAGGAACCACCCACATTTCTGTCCCCGCCGGAAAACACAATCTCAGTCTAAAGGTTTTTTGCCTTGACAGGGTTCCTGCAATTTATGTTAAAGGGAATACTCTGGTTTCAGATTCTTCATGGCAGGTAATTTCCGAAGACAAGCCATTGATTGGCGAATCAGGAAAAGTATCCGACAAATCCGGCACAGTCATGCTCAATGCAGGAAGCTGGAATTTCAATTCCCCCGATTTACCTCCTTCTAAATGTAATTTATCAGTTATTCCCCTATTGGCAAAGGGAACAAAAAAATCAAATAATGGGATCCTTGTAGATTTTGGGAAAGAAACTATTGGTTTTGTAAAATTCCACAATTTAAAAGGTTCCGGAAACATTTCGCTGTACTATGGGGAATCTGAAGAAGAAGCACTTTCAACTGAAAAATGTGAACTTTTGGATCATTTACCTGTCAATCAGTCTGCAACAGCTGATTATCTCACCCCGGATTCACGTGCTTTCCGTTATGTAAATATACAAACCAACGGGAATGTGCAATTCGATTCGGTTTCGATGATGTATGAATACCTTCCCGTTACCCAACGGGGACAATTCAGGTGTTCTGACGAAGAAATCAATAAAATATGGGATGTGGCAGCATATACGCTACATCTTAACACCCGCGAATTCTTTATTGACGGGATTAAACGCGATCACTGGATCTGGTCGGGCGATGCCTATCAAAGTTATTTGATGAATTATTACCTGTTTTTTGATTCCCCGACAGTAAGAAGGACTATACTGGCATTGCGTGGGAAGGATCCCATTACCAGCCATATCAATACCATCATGGATTATACTTTCTATTGGTTCTTGAGCATCTACAATTATTACCTGTATACCGGCGATAAATCCTTTATCAAACAAGTATACCCCCGCATGCAGAGCCTGATGGACTTTTGCCTTTCCAGAAGGGAGAAAGATGGTTTGTTGGTTGGACAACCAGGTGACTGGCTTTTCATCGACTGGGCTGACGGATTAAGTAAACAAGGAGAAGTCAGCTTTGAACAGCTTTTATTTAGCAGAAGTCTTGAAACAATGTCACTTTGTGCCGATATTGCAGGTTATTCTGAAAACGCAGCTCAATATAAACAACTGTCTTCCGATTTGAGATCAAAACTTTTCTCTTATTACTGGAACGAAAATAAACAGGCTTTTGTACACAGCCGTATTGACGGTATTCCTACAAATAACATCACCCGCTATTCCAACATGTTTGCCATTTTCTTCGGGTACTTGAACAAAAACCAGGAACAGGGTGTAAAAATGCATGTATTGTTGAACGACAGCATCCAGAAAATCACTACTCCTTATATGCGTTTTTATGAATTGGAAGCCCTTTGCGCCTTAGGAGAACAATCTTATGTCCTGAAAGAAATGAAAAATTACTGGGGCGGGATGCTTAAGCTTGGAGCCACCTCTTTTTGGGAAGAATATAATCCCTCAAGAAAAGGTACAGAACATTATGCCATGTACGGACGCCCATTCGGCAAAAGTCTTTGCCATGCCTGGGGAGCAAGCCCGATTTACCTTCTCGGGAAATATTATTTGGGAGTGAAACCTACTTCACCCGGATATCAAACCTATTCTGTAGAACCTGCTTTAGGCGGTTTAAAATGGATGGACGGAACGGTTCCTGCACCTAAAGGGGATATCCATGTTTATTGCAATACAAATCAAATAAAGGTAAAATCAGATACAGGTACCGGCACTTTAAGGTTTAAAAGCACCATCAAGCCGTTTTGTAATAATGTTCAGATAAAAAATACAGGGAACCATCAGTACGAAATGACTATTGAAAAAGACAAAGAATATACGATCAAATATAAGGCCGAGAAATAATTATCAGATTAGGTTCGTCATAAAATGAAGTTAAAAAAAGCCATAGAAGCTCGTTTAATTTTGTTTCTGGCAATTCTGCTGAGTTCATCATGGTCATTAATTGTCCAAACTGTAATTGATGAACCAGCAGAAATACAGAAACTTCCCGTCAACCTTCAAGAGCCACTACCTATTCCTAATACCTGCATTAAAGCTGCACTGTCCTGTGACAGAGCAATAGCACAAATGATGTTATTAAACGATATGTAGGATTTCTCTTTTACCGTTAAGCCGGCTCATCAGGAAAAGCTGATTATTGACGAAGAGAAAATATTTAAACCCAAGGCACATTAATGAATCTTGAACCTTCAGGATGCATTGAAAAAGAAATTCGGCTGTCTTACCATAAACTTCTACATCAATATGGACGATTCGGTTTCTGATAATAAGATAGACAAAACCTTTCATACTGTCTAAAAACTTAAGAAGGATTATACCCATTCAATAATATATAATTATTTAATTTGCTATATAATATAAAGCCATTTTATACTAAATAAAACGCACTTCAAACAAACAATTATCTAAATGAGAAAATTATTATGCTATCTCTTTCTTTTGCTTGGCTTATCTGGCTATGGGAAAGCTCAAAGTCAGCAGGAGTTGAAAC
>JAUZOH010000218.1 GCA_030706565.1 Bacteroidota bacterium
CACATACTTAATAACATAAGAACCAGGAACAGTAGTAAGAACGCTACCAGTAGTTTTAACAAGTTTCCCATTGGTCACTACAGCACCAGAATCAACATATTGTTGTCCTTGGATTACATAAACTGTTTGATCCCCTTTTAAAGTAATAGAAGCAGGAGTAGTAACAGTAGAAACATCTTTGGTATCTTCTTTTGTACAACTTTGTACAAACAAAGAAACCCCAAGAAATATTATTATAAAATACTTTATTGTTTTCATATTATTCAATTATTTACTTTTGATTCCACCAAACCTTTTTAGTAATAGGATTTTCACTAACCTTTGGACAGTTAGGATTTCTCTCTTCTTCAGATTGAGGGAACAATAACCTCTGTGGGAAAGAAGGAATTACAGCCCCTGCAGGTAGAACATAATTTCCACTCACATAATTGCTATTTTGAGTAACATGATCGGCATTCATTGAATAAACCGAACTTGTAGCAGGATAATGAGTTCTATTGTGTTCAAATACCATTTCCAATCCTTCTGAACCTACCATCGATAACCATTTCTGTGTAATAATAGCTTTTTGTTCATCTTCAAAATTTCCAGTGGAAGGATATTCATACTCTCCACCTACATCAACAAAAGAGCTTCCATCAATACCGTACTTATCAAAAGCAGCTTCAACACCCATATCATAATAATCTTTATCAGTATAACTATTCAATGACCAACCCTTAGAATTAAAATAAGCAACTGCTTCAGCTTGTAGAAAATAACTTTCTGCAGTTGAAATAAAATAAACAGGATCAGTAGCAGTCATTTTGGCCACAGAAATAGTAGGCGGATCAATAATATCAGTGCTTACAGCATAATCGCCCTGTCCTAAACCTTTGTAGGTTCCAGCAGAACCAGTTGCAAATAATTTACTTAACCGCGTATCACCATGATCCTTTAAATAAAATAAAAGTGTTGTACTAGCTCTAAGGTTAGTAGCCACATTCAACTGACGCACATTGTCTTCATAAGTAGGATTACTTTTACTATCCTCATCGACAAACTGTGTCATTGCAGCATCAGAATCTAAAAATCCATTAGGATCATTAAAAACATCTTCAATTCCTTTTTTAACTATTGACTCTCTACCAGCAGCATACATCTGACGTAAGTAAATCTTAAGCTTTAATGTATTTGCGAATTGAGCCCATTTAGTTAAATCCCCACCAAAAACAAAATCTTGGGCAGCTTGCGCAGTACTTAATTCATTCAAAGGTTTTGCCAATGCTTTGTTAATCTTAACAATCAAAGAATCATAAACTACCTGACCTTTATCATAATGAGGATGAATAACTCCTTTATCACCTAAACAAGCTTCAGTGTAAGGAATTTGATCATACAAATCAGCCATCATTTGATAAGAATATGCTTCCATTACAGTTGCCATCAAATAAAATGACCAATTTGAAGAAGCTGCAGCTTTCTCTTCGACATACTTATAATCCTCAAAAGCACCGGAATAAATTCTAGAAAATTGATTATTGAAATCAGCAGTAGTCATATTATACCTGTCAATATCTTTATACTGATTGGCACCATTGCTCTGTGTCCAATATTGACTCCAAATAGAACCCATGATATTATATTGTCCTCCTATCACACTGGCTGTAGAAGCTACAGCTGAAGGGAAAACCAATTCAGGTGTGGCATTTGAAGCATAATTCGGGTCTGTATTCACATCCAACCAATCCTTACTGCAAGAAGCAGACAGGACAGTTAGCAGTAATAAACTGATTTTAAATATATTTTTCATATTTAGCAAATTTTAATGTTAAAAAGTAACCCTCAAATTGGCACCATAACTTCTTACACTTGGAAGACCTCTGAATTCGCCAAAATCACCGGCTAAATCATTACCATAAGTAGTGGTTTCAGGATCTATGAAATTATTGGATTTGGGAGTCCACAATAAAAGATTTTTACCAACAATACCCAGGGTTAAACCTTTAATTACAGGTAATTTCTTAATTAACGATTGAGGCAGATCATAAGTAAATACAACTTCACGTAATTTCACATAAGAACGGTCTAAAACTAAATTCCTTTCAATTGTCAAATTAGATGTATGATAATAATAATCTGTCGTCTTAGACATATCAATAGGAGTTGTATTTGCAATATAATGACCTGTACCATCATCAACCACTGAATTAGGAACAATAAATGGCTGACGATCATTGTAAGTGGATTGAGTAGTGTTCCCAACAAAATAGCTTAATTCTGCAGTACCGGAATATATTAAACCACCTTGGCGAATATCAAAAGTACATGAAAGTCCAAAATTCTTATATTTCAACTGGTTGGTAATACCCATCAGGTATTTAGCCTGTGCATTACCATAAATTCCTTTATCAGCAGCTGATTTAGGAAATCCTTTTGAATCAACAACCACATGGCCTTGATCATCTGTCATAGGAACAGGTCCCTGGAAAACGCCCATAGGCTGTCCTTTAACTGCAACGAAATCAACATCATAAGCATTAGCAAGAACGATCTTATCAAGTCCACTGGTCAATGATAAAACTTTATTCCTGTTATTCGAGAAATTCAAACTTAAATCCCATCCGAAATCAGAAGTTTTCACTGGAGTTACAGTAACCAACAATTCAATACCTTTATTCTGAATCTTACCAAAGTTCATTACCTGACTGGTATAACCTGATGAAGGAGGTATTGGAACGGCATATATCTGATTATTAGTTGTCTTATCATAATAAGTAAAATCTATTCCTAAACGGTTGTTAAAGAATTTCATTTCTGCACCGGCTTCCCATTCAGAAGATATTTCAGGTTTTAAACCAGAATTACCCATTTGATTGCCAATGGAAAAAGCATTCACCCCAGAGAGAGGAAAATTCAAATAACCATAATCTAACCTTAAGCTTGTTTGAGGAAATACAGAATAAACAGAATAAGGAGGAGCATCATTACCAGTTTTACCCCAACTTCCACGCAATTTACCATATGAAATTATATTTTTTAAAGCATCAGGCAAAACATCCGAAAATACAAAACCAGCATTTAACCCCGGATAAAAGAACGAATTTTTATTTTTGGGTAATGTAGAAGACCAGTCATTTCTACCTGTTACAGTCAAGAATAAAAAGTCTTTATAAGACATATCCACTTGTCCGTAAACACCATACAAACGTTTTTGATAAATATCGGTAGAAGTATAAGGGGATTTTGAACTATTTGATAAATTATAGAAATAAGGAATATCTAATTGTTTTACTCTGGCATATTCCTGCTTATTGTAGCGTTCGTTCACATTATAACCCCAAGCGGAATTTACAGCAAAATCATCGGTAAAATGGTTGCTGGTCGTAATCAAAAAGTCACTGGTAATTTCCCTGCCATAATATGCTAATTCTTCAACACTTCCCGTCACTTTTTGAACTCCTCTTAAGTCATTCCAAGAGCCAGCAGACGGAATAGCAATGGCTACCCAGTCTTTTCTTTGGGAATTTAAAATGTCGCCACCCAAACGGTATTCGGCTGACAGCCAATCATTGAATTTATAATTCAGGTTTAAATTACCGATCACACGGTCTTCATTATAGTCATTTGAATTTTCATTCAAAGCATAATAAGGGTTGGTTGCATAAGGAGTGAAGAAGTTATCTATATTGTAGAATTTGTTGTTATAATCTTTCATATCAACCAAACTAAGATCACGGGGTATCTGCAGCAGATTTTCCCACATGGTTGCACCATCTGCACCACCCTGGCCGGTTGTTACAGCTCTTCCTTTTTTATTGATATAATTAATAGAAGCAGTGCTCGTGAGTTTATCACCTTTATTTGACCCTTTTAAAGTAAAGGCATTACGTTTGTATTCATCTTTGTTGCCGGGGATAATACCATTATCATTGGTGTTATTATATGATAAATAATAAGTTGTTCTATCAGTACCACCACTGATGGCAATATTATTATCATAACTCTTACCAGTTTCAAAGAAATCTTTTACGTTATTTTTTAAGGCAACATATGGCTTATAAAGCTGGGTATTATCAACGATATTACCCCAAGCTCTCAATTTTCCGTCAAATTTAGGTCCCCAACTTCCATTCTGTGTCTGGTCATCTATACCATTCCAGCCGGTACCGAACTCATTTTGCATTTGCATAATACGCAAAGGCTCTGATAAAGTAAGTCCCGTGGAAACATCAACTTTCATTTTTTGTTTCAAAGAGCCACTCTTGGTGGTAATCATGATGATACCGTTGGCAGCACGAGAACCGTACAAAGCAGTAGCAGCTGCACCTTTCAGAATAGTCATGGTGGCAATATCATTCGGGTTAATATCATTGGCCCTGTTACCAAAGTCAACAGCACGGGAAGTAGTACCTCCGCTAATTGACTGAGAATTTACAGGAGTTTCACCATTATCAATAGGAATACCATCGATAACATAAAGAGGACTGTTGCTGGTACCAATTGAAGAATAGCCTCTTAAGATAACCTTTGTAGAAGCACCAGGAGCACCGGATGCAGAAGAAATAGAAACACCGGCAACCTTGCCCTGCAAGGAGTTGACCATGCTTCTGTCCCCACCCTTTGTAATCTCATCGCTATTTACCTGGGTGGCTGAATAACCCAAACTCTTTTCAGCTCTTTTTATACCGATAGCGGTAACCACAACTTCATTCAAAGTAGTAGCGCTGGATTCTAAAACCACATTTATTTCAGACTGGCCATTAATGGCAGCTTCTTTAGTCTTCATACCAACGTAACTAAAAACAAGTGTCTTTGCGGTGGCAGGTACTTTCAGGGTATATTTCCCATCCATATCAGTCACAGCACCCACTGTTGTGCCTTTCACAACTACAGATACACCCGGAACCGGAAGCTTATCCTCCGCCCCCGTTACTGTACCTGAAATTTGCACCGTTTGAGCCTGCAAAAGCGAGAGCCCTGCAAACACGAACCATGCAAGTAAAAAAGTAAATCGTTTCATAGACAGAACTTTTTAAGTTAAATAATAAAATAAATTTAGTACACTTTTCAGTTGCTAAGGTACAAAATAATTATTAAAATCAAAATATCCTACATGATTTGAAAGCTTAACACCTATTTTGATTTCAAATTTTTAAGCTTATTTTTCCCCTGAAATTTATTTAACTCACTATAATCCTGACTGATACACAAATTCAAAAAACATAAAAAAATTTAAAATATTTTTTATATTTTTTTTAGATACCCCTCTTTTTATTTAATTTTTCAAAAACAAATACCATTTTTATGGTAGCTCATACCTATTTTATGGTAAAAAATATATATATTTTTTGACTTTTTGACTACAGTTGTTTAATCAGGCCTTTTATTTTCATATTATCCTGTGTTGAATGAACCCTTTTCTGTCTAAACTGTTTAAAATTTTAAATTGTTGGCCTTTTTCAGACAGGTTTTTAAGATTTCCCGGCTCCCTAATAAAAAATAATCTATCAATCACTTAACCACTCCTGATATTTTGGGAATACTTTTAAAATAAAAAATTCGCTCCGGATTTTTTACTATATATATAAGGTATTACAAAATGAAAGTAAAAAAGCGTAACTAACCAATTCATGGGAAAAAAGGCCGGAGGGTATTTTTTTAAAACAAATCCTGGCCTAAAGTTTTGAAATGAAAAAAGAGCAGGATTACAAGTCCCGGAGAGTTGAATATTTGAAAAGATCCGCCCCGTCCATCACAAATAGAACAATCTAAAACACATTACCACTAAGACACGGAGAATACAAGTGGTTTGAGATTGTTTGAAGTTGTTTAATATGGTTTGATATGGTTTGATATAGTTCAAGGGTTCAATTGGTTTAAAGTTTCTTTGTGAACCTTGTGTAATCCTTGTGTTCCTTGTGTTGAAATAATTGTTTGAGATTGTTTGAGGTAGTTTGAGATAGTTTGAGATAGTTTGAGATGATTCAAGGGGTATAAGATGGTTCAAAGCTTCTGGGGTTCCGGAATGAATTTTATATTAAGCCGCATAGCGGCGTCCTATTTGTAGAAAAGATAGTGAAATCAAGTAATCAAGCCGCGTAGCGGTGACCTATTAATACATTTACCACTAAGGGCACTAAGAATATAAATTCCTTTGTGATCCTTGTGTAATCCTTGTGTTCCTTGTGGTTAGGTATTGTTTGAGATGATTTGAAATGGTTCAATATGGTTCAAAGGGTTCAAAGACCAACCGGGAATGTGAATATTAAAAAAAGGCCGGATCTGCATGAACCGGCCCGGACTATTTTCCTTTCGTAATCTATAGTGACTTTCCCATCAATTTGGGACTTTTAACCTCTAAA
>JAUZOH010000219.1 GCA_030706565.1 Bacteroidota bacterium
ATGTATGCCCTTTTTTAGGTTATTCAGGCTTTTTATTGAATCAGGCGACTGAAGTTTGAATTTTTCACTTATACTCCAGATCGTATCGCCTTTCTTAACCTTATAATAGATTATTCTATTCCTTTGATTGACAGGTAAGTTAATTGTATCTTTTTCTTTATCCTTATTGGAAAATAAACGGGCTGAATCGCCACGGGCTACCCATATATCCATTTTTTGCCCTATATGAATATCCCTGGATGTCAATTTGTTCCAGGCCATGATATTTTCCGGCGTACAGTTGAAAGCCAGGGAAATTTTATGGAAACTATCACCCTTTTTAACGATGTAATTGATTTTCTCCATATTCTCCGTATTCCCTGCATTAGCTACCAGGGTATTGTAATTTTTAGGAGGGATATAAGTACTATAAATGCTATTCTGAAGTTTTAAAAAAGTGGTAATCTTATCGGAAGGGAGTACCAGGATTTGAGGTTTTTTCAAATCAGGGATATAACCCATTTTATAGACAGGATTTAAGAAATGGAGTAAATCAGGCGATATGTCAATTTTCTTTGAAATTTGCTGAAAAGAAACTGCCCGGTCAATTTTCACCGTATCCGTCTGATTATAGGTTAATAATGGCTTTTCGGTATATATGCGATGAGCTTCAGCATAATTCATCACATAATTGGCAGCAATGAAAGCAGGAATATAAGCCTGGGTTTCTGCAGGCAAATAATCCTTTATATCCCAGAAATTTGTTTTTCCGCCTGAACGGACAATGGCATTGCGGACTGCAGCAGGCCCACCATTGTAAGCCGCAAGAACCAGATCCCAATCATTAAAAATACGGTACAGGTATTTTAAATACTGGCAGGCTACCTCGGTTGACTTAAACGGATCATAGCGTTCATCAATATAAGAATCAATCTTCATATTGAAGAGCTTTGATGTATTCAGCAAAAGTTGCCATAAACCCACTGCACCAGACTTGGACACAGCCAGTGGATTTAAAGCAGATTCCACAACAGGAAGATATTTCAATTCTAAAGGAAGGCCATAACGGCTCAGGGCATCTTCAAAAATGGGAAAATACAAATTTGAAAGCCCTAGAATTTTAGAAAAATCGCGATGCCTGTTTATAGTATACAGATCGATAAATTTTTTGACCTGAATATTATAAACCAGTTCCATGGGTGTCCTTTTCGCCAAATCCTCAATACGATATTCATATATCAGATTAGGAAATTTAGGAATAGCTATTTTCTTCCCAGAACTTAAGGAACCGGATTTTTCAATTGATGCATGGCTGTCAAATACTGGCAAGAGTGCCATGCTGTCTATCTTGGCTAATATAATCTCCGCTTTGGGACTTAGGGTATCCCTTGATTGTCCTTCAACCCTAAGGCTACAAATATTCAAAAAACAAAAAACAAAAAACGCAGAGGTAACAATTTTAGCCATATAGCAAATTACTTATTTTCTTCCTCTTTTTCTAATGCTTTAGGCTCAGGTTCAGGTTCTTTCTTTTTCCCTTCAGGTACTTGTGATGCTTTCTTGAATTCGCGAATTCCTTCACCAAGACCTTTCATCAAATCAGGAATTTTTTTGCCCCCAAAAAGTACGACTATAATTAAAAGAATAAGTAATAAGTGTTCTAAACTTAAAAACTCCAAAGTAACAAACAAGCAACTCATAAATTTACAGTTTAAAATTAGGAATCAAAGGTAGTTATTTTATTTAAAAAGTTTTATTACATCATTTGCATTTGCATATATTAACAAGCCAAATAACAATATCATACCAACAATTTCGGCATATTCGAGAAACTTATCTCCGGGTTTCCTTCCGGTAACCATTTCAAAAATTAAGAACATCACGTGGCCTCCATCCAATCCGGGGATAGGAAGGATATTCATAATTGCCAGAATGATGGAAAGAAAAGCCGTTAAACTCCAGAAAGATTCCCAGTCCCACACACCGGGGAATATTTTCCCAATTGAGATAAAGCCTCCGAGAGATTCATAAACCTTGGTTTTGGGTTGAAACAGAAGTTTCATCTGCTTGAGATAACTGCCCGTAGTATAAATTCCTTTTTTTATACCGGCAGGAACCGAAGCAAAAAATCCATATTCTATTTTCTTAAGTTGAAAGAAATCGCCCATCTCCCCTTTGGGATAAATGCCCAACAAACCGGATGCGGGTACAACAACTGAAAGATTAACTTCCTTGCCGCCACGAATAACCTTCACAGCTATCGACTTCCCCTTGTTTTTGGATAAGACAGTTTTAAACTGATCAAAAAACTGAACTGAATCCTTGTTGATCTGAACCACTTTATCCCCTTTTATAAAGCCAGCCTGTTTAGCAGGAGAATTTTTAACAAAATCACCAACTATAAAAGGGAATCTGGGTGAAATGACAACAGTACTTTTTGATTTTACAACCTGTGAAATAAAAGCTTCGGGAACTCTAATATTTATAATTTGAGAACCTCGCTGTACCTGTATGGTTTTTGCATTATCAAGCAACATAGTCGGTACAATCTTGCTGAAATTTTCTACTTTCTTATAATCAACAGATACAATCTTATCCCCATTTTTTAATCCCATATTGGTGGCTATGGAATCACACATAATCCCGTACTTGGCATTGGCAGTAGGCAGGTATTCTTCTCCCCAGACATATAAAACGGAAGCATAAATAACCAAAGCAAGAATAAAGTTTACCAATACCCCGGCCAGCATAATCATCAACCGCTGTCCAATTGGTTTGGAACGGAATTCATAAGGTTGAGGAGGTTGTTTCATCTGCTCCGTATCCATTGATTCATCAATCATGCCGGAAATTTTCACATACCCTCCCAGAGGCAGCCAACCTACACCATACTCGGTTTCACCTTTTTTAAATTTGAATAAGGAGAACCAGGGATCAAAAAAAAGATAAAACTTCTCTACCCGGGTCTTGAATAATTTGGCAAAAGTAAAATGGCCAAATTCGTGCAGTATAACAAGTATAGAAAGACTCAACACAAGTTGAGCAACTTTTATCAATATTTCCATCAACAAGAATTATTAAGTACTACAAAAAACTCCCAAACCTACATGAATTTTCCAACAAAGAAAAATTTTTCTAAGGAACAATCACTTCCGGTTTGTTCTATATCACTTCAAGGGTCATTTTGCGGGTTTCAGCATCTGTCTCCGCATAATCCTCAAAAGAAGGATTTTTAATAAAATCCACTTTCCCTAAAATATGTTCTATGATTTCCGCCATTTTAAGAAATCCTATTTTATCTTTCAAAAAAGCATCGACAACAATTTCATTGGCTGCATTCAGCGCACAGGGCTTGTTCCCCCCCTGCTTCAAAGCTTCAATGGAAAGAGAAAGGCCCCGGAAAAGCACGGTGTCCGGTTTTTCAAAAGTCAGGGAAGGATGATCCATAAAAGAAAAACGAGGGAAGTCCGATTTCAGCCTTTGAGGAAAGCCCAGGGCATATTGAATGGGAAGCCTCATATCGGGAAGCCCCAACTGAGCCTTAATGGCTCCATCTTCAAACTGCACAAGGGAATGAACAATGGACTGGGGATGAACCACTACCTCAATCTGCTCGGGTTGCAGGTTAAAAAGCCAGCGGGCCTCAATGGTCTCAAATCCTTTATTCATCATAGATGCAGAATCTATAGTCACCTTAGCCCCCATGTTCCAGTTCGGATGTTTTAATGCCTCTGTCTTAGTGACGCTTTGAAGGTAATTTATGTCTCTCCCCCTGAATGGGCCACCTGAAGCGGTCAGAAATATTTTTTCTATTTTATTGTATCTTTCTCCTGCAAGACATTGAAAAATGGCCGAATGTTCCGAATCGACAGGAAGAATGGCAATGTTCTTTTCAGCAGCCAGACGGGTAACCAGCTCGCCCGCAACCACCAGGGTTTCCTTATTAGCCAGGGCAATACTTTTCCCGGCTTCAATAGCCTTTATGGTAGGAAGCAATCCTGAATAACCGACAAGAGCCGTCAACACCAGGTCAATTGATTCCATCTGGACAATCTGATTCAGGGAGTCACTGCCGGCAAATACCTTTACAGGGTAACCTTGAAGTGCTTCAACCACCTGCTGATATTTGCCCTTATTCACAATAACCACATGATTAGGCAAAAACTTCCTGGCCTGTTCAATGAGTAATTCAGCATTGTTGTTGGCGGTAAGAACTTCAACTTCAAAAATATCCGGATGCTTCTCAATGACTTCCAACGTCTGCTTACCAATAGAGCCTGTAGAGCCTAATAGTGCGATACGTTTTTTTTTCACATTCATTATAAATCTTCGACTTATTATAATCTCTAATCAGAAAACAATATATTGTTCAGGATTAACTGGTTTCCCATTGTACCAAAGTTCAAAATGAAGATGAGGGCCGGTAGTCAGCTCACCTGAATTGCCAACAATGGCAATGGCTTCACCGGCTTTGACATGGTCACCCATTCGTTTAAGTAACGTGGCATTGTGCTTATAAATTGAAACCAGATTGTTGTTATGTTGTATCTCAATCACATAACCCGTTTCTATTGTCCAATTTGCCATAATTACCGTTCCATCAAGAGTAGCCATCACCGCATTATTGGATTTGGTAACTATGTCGGTACCCAAATGGCCTTCACCAGGATTAAAGGAACTGGTTATGATCCCCCGCAAAGGTGCAAAAAATATCAGATTTGAAATTCCCTCGTTGTTTACTTTCTTATTGCTATTTACAGCGAAGAAACTTAAACGGTCTTCTTCTTCCACCCTTTTTCTTAAAAGAGAGTCCTGTCTTGACTTGGTAAATTTAATTTTCTTGGTAGAAATTGACTTGTCCCCGGGACTTACAGGATTTTTGGGTTCTTCGCCCCTGACAATAGCATTCAGATTGCTGATATACTGATCTTTTATCTTCAATTCATTTTCCAGGGAATCCACCCTTAAGGCACTCAAAACAATATTCTGGCGCATCTGGGTACTGGGATAGCCGGGGATTATCTCTCGAATAGGAGTATAACAAACAAGCAGGACCACCACCAACATTACAATCAGTACAAAGGTACCCATTACCGAAAGCACATTCATTCCTGAAAGCCTCAAGTGCCAAACTTCCTCGAAGTTGGCATCGTTATACATAATCAAACGATATTTCCGCCTAAGTTTATGTATAACCTTTTTCTTTGTACTCTTTTTTTCTCCTGTTCTTTTCTTTGCTACGCGGGCCATGGTTGTCTCAAAATCTGGTTACAAAGATATAAAATATATTGCCCGCCCCTTTTCTTTAAAGAACTTTAACAAATTTTGCTTCACTTTGCCATAACCCGTGTTTGGTGCAGCAAGCCAGCGCACTAAGATTCATACTTACCTTGGGGATGATAA
This sequence comes from Bacteroidota bacterium, assembly GCA_030706565.1. Taxonomy (NCBI): domain Bacteria; kingdom Pseudomonadati; phylum Bacteroidota; species Bacteroidota bacterium. Next base: position 5,383 of record JAUZOH010000219.1, read on the forward strand.
AAAAATCCACTTCCAGGTGGCTGGGTTTGTTTCCCAGGGTGCCGGGAGTAAAATGTGCCTCAGCAAGAAAAGTCTCCCTGTTCCACAATTGTATAAAGCTTATATAATGGTCATAATCATCAGGATGCAAATATTCATCCCCGATTTTTACTTTCACTTTAAGCTTTTCGCCCGCTTTAACCGTACTTTCACAAATGATGCGGGGAGTGTGACGGTCAAAAAAATCTTTCTCTGCCTCTTTTTCTAAATTATTGGCATTGACTGAAGTAAACATCTTAGGCATGGTAAATAATTTTTTAATTGAAATTATTTATTCAAAATTACAACTTATTTTTTGTGATTACATAATAATCTTATACATTTGCACCACCGAAAAGAAAAACAAAGCTTACAAGTTACAATGTAAGGACTAAGCGATAGATGAAATTCGGGAGTTGTCAGTTCAGTGATTCAGACATTTATTTTTTAAGATATATTGCGGGGTGGAGCAGTGGTAGCTCGTTGGGCTCATAACCCAAAGGTCGTAAGTTCGAGTCTTGCCCCCGCTACTAAAGAGTCCGCTAAATGCGGACTTTTTTATTTTTAGGGGCTCTTATCCGCCAGCCGGCGGACGTAAGTTCGAGTCTAAATCAGACAGGATTACAGGATTTACATGTTTTCAATTACACTTCAAACAATATCAAACAACTTCGAACCCTCTTGAATCCCCTTTATTTTTCGTGCTCTCTGTGACCTAGTGATTAATACAAGACGATTAGGTAGTTAAAATCCTCAAAATCAAACTCTGTCCCTCAAATATTCAGTATCCTGTTATAATCCCTTTTGTGATCCTAGATTTTAGTTAAACGGAATAAAAAGAACCTGGTATCACATACTCCCCGAAGAACAGTAAGGAAAGCTTCTTTTTTCATAAAAAATTAAAAAGAAAATACATCGGTTCTAGTTTAAT
>JAUZOH010000220.1 GCA_030706565.1 Bacteroidota bacterium
AAGGTTGTTTGACATCACCGAAATAATGACCTTCATTTTGATGGATCCTGATGCTTCTCATCAATTGATTTCAAAATGTACGGATTTCCTGATTCAATACATCTCTGCTTATAAGAAAAATGGTGCTTCCGGGATAATTATCGCCGAACCGGCCGCCGGACTATTATCCCCGGACGATTGCAATGAATTTTCCTCAAAGTATATCAAAAAGATTGTGGAAGCTGTTCAGGACGAAAGTTTTATGGTTATTTTGCACAATTGCGGGAATACGTTAACACTGGTACCGTCCATGATTTCTACCGGTTGCCAGGGTTTCCATTTTGGAAATGCGGTACAGATGAAAGATATTTTGCCTCAAATTCCAGGCGATATCCTTGCTTTTGGCAACCTGGATCCTGCAGGCGTTTTAAGGATGAGTGACGCGGTTACCGTGAAGGTTAAAACAAAAGAGATGATTGAAGCCTGCAAAGGCTATAAAAATTATATACCCTCTTCCGGTTGCGACGTACCCCCGGGTACTCCGCTTGAAAATATAGGCGCTTTCTATGATGCCGTGGCCGAATTTTATGGCAAATAAAAAATCAAAAAGTTCACCATGAGCCCTTTGTTTCATGGTGAACTTTGCAGATACGTTTAATATTTATTCATGTTCTTTTTATAATTCTTTATCAGTTTTCCGAAATCCTTGTCTTTTTTCCGTCTTTCGGCAACCGATGATTCATAATGGGCCTTTTCTTTTTCCATTTTCAGGTAATTTTCGTAAGAGTCTTTGTCAATTTCCCCTTTTTCAACTGCTGCAAGAACTGCGCAGCCGGTTTCATGCGTATGCGTACAATCTTTGAATTTGCAGTTCTTCGCCAGGCGTACGATATGATCGAAGGTTGTTTCCAGTCCGTTTGCTGTATCAGCGATGCCGACTTCCCTCATTCCGGGATTATCGATCAGTATGCCGCCATTGCTCAGGACGGTTAATTCCCGGTAACTGGTAATATGCCTGCCTTTGCCGGTAGCCGTGCTTATTGCATCTGTTTTCATCACGGACCTGCCGGAAAGGTTGTTCATCAAGGTTGATTTCCCGGCTCCCGAAGAGCCCAGCATGCAGTAGGTCTTGCCTTTACTGATGAGTTTTTTCAGGGCTTCGTATCCTTCCTGTGTTTTGTTGCTGATGGCAACCAGGGGTACATTTTTGATCCGCCGGCTGATGCTGCCGGTTAGTTGATCGAGTTCCCCTTCACTGACCAGGTCGGTTTTTGTAAGTACGATAATGGCGCTTACTTTTGCCGAATTACAGATGGTCAGGTATCTTTCAAGCCTGTTGATGTTAAAATCGTGGCCGGCTGCCTGTACCAGAAATGCATAATCAATATTCGCGGCAATGATCTGTATTTCTGCATATTGTCCCACAGCTTTTCTTGAAATGACGGAGTATCTCGGCAATATTTTATGGATGATGGAAAAGCCTGAATCATAGATGGTTAGTGCAACCCAATCGCCGACAACGGGAAAATCCGCACGGCTCTTGGCCGAGAATCGCAGATTCCCGGTTATTTCAGCCTCCAGTTCTCCCTTTTCTGTTTTTACCATGTACCGTTCTTTGTGCTCTGAAACAATCCTTCCAATTTCAAAATTCAGGAGGTTATTCTCTATTCTCGTCTTTTCGATCTCATGAGTATACCCAAAATCTTCTAATTTCATCTTAGTATGAATTTAAGTGAAAATATTTAAGGTGTTGTGTTAAAATGGATAATAAAACAACTGCCCGGAAGATTATCCGGGAAAAAGTTGATAGCCGGCAAGTACAGGCTATCGGTCAGGCAAGTCCCGTAAACGGGATAGAGAAAATTTTTTGCATAAATTTTAATCTGACATCAAAAATAATAATTTTTTACCTGTTGAGAAAAGATTATAAAGTATTTGTTTTAGCCTGAGGTTATTCAGCGAAAATTATATCAATTATTTTTCTATGATTTATTTCGGTTTCAAAAAATTTTTGCATCTGAGATAAACCTGTTTGGGTATTTTGCGGATCAAATCCTTATAATTGTATATTGCCGTTTTAAATTTTTAAATTTCCTCCTATTTTGCCGAAGGAAAAATATGCCGGCTGCTTATTGGGATTTTCATATATTATTTTGTGATCAACTATTTTGGATTACCATGCAGTAAAGACAGCCAGAAACCGATCGTTTTTTCTGGCCGGAAACATTGAGTTACTATTTCACTTTATTATAGAATCTGATGATAATATATTTACGATATATTTGTCTATTAAAACCTTTTATTTTTGTTTATTGATAACATGAAAAAAATACGATTTTTATTGTTATTTGCTTTTCTTGTATTTTGTAATATCCAAACTAAGGGGCAACCTGCATATATATTTCACCATCTGACCACAGATGCCGGACTTTCTAACAATCATGTTACCTCAATATTAAAAGATAAATTTGGATTCCTGTGGGTAGGAACAGAGTCAGGATTGAACCGTTATGACGGTTATGGGTTTAAGGTGTATGCGGTGCGTTCTCATAATTTTAACGGTTTATTAACCAATAATATAGCGGGTCTAAGTGAAGATGGTCTTGGAAATATCTGGATTGATGTAGGTTTTGGTTATGTGGTATACAACCATGGGAAAGACAGTTTTATCACAGATATACCGAAATTCTTGAAAAATTTATCTATAACGGTTGGCCGTGAATATAAAATATATATAGATAAAAGCCATGATTTGTGGGTATTTAGTAATCAAAAAATATTTCACTTTGATGCGAATAGAAAATTATTGAAGGTATTTAGGCAAAATCTTTCAATGATTGATATTTCAACCATGGCGATAAGTGATGATGGCGATAATCTTTTTATTATTAATAAGGCCGGATTATTATTCCAATTTAAAAAAAATACAGGCAAATTAACAAAAATCGAGTTGCCCGATTTTATAAGGATTGAATTAGCAAATAGTTCTAATAAAATTTATGTGGATAGTTATAATGGACTATGGCTTAGTCCATTCAAATCCGATCTCATTTATTACCAGAGAAATCCCAGCCAAAAATGGCAAAAATTAACCTTACATTCGCCAATAAAGACGCAAACAGACATTGTACAAAGTATTATTGATGACAAAAATGGTCAAGTTTGGATAGGAACGGATCATAAAGGCGTTTTTTTATATAATATATATAAAGGAACCATCTCAAATATTCATTATGATCCTAATTTATATACATCTATTGCATCCAATAATGTGGATTGTATTTATCGGGATAACGAGGGAACAATCTGGTTGGGAAATGATAAAGCAGGAATATCCTATTTTCATAAGAGTTTTCAGAATATTGTAAATATTCAATACCCCGAATGTAGAGATATTAGTGCAATTTTAGAGGATAAAAGTGGAAATTTATGGTTTGGTACGGACGGAAATGGGATATTTGTAAAAAAAGAAGCTTCAGATAAAGCGATTCAAAAACTTGCTTTTCCTAATTTTGCTGTAGTCTGTTTACTTGAAGACAGAAAAGGCCGGATGTGGATTGGAACATATCAAAATGGCCTTTTTTGTTATGAAAATGGAAAGATTCTTCATTTTACTACGCATAATAGCGACTTGTCTGATAACAACATCTGGAATTTGCAAAAAGATTGTTATGGAAATTTGTGGGTGGGCTCTTTAGGCGGTAAAGTTCAATGTCTGCATCCTGACTCCAAGGTATTTGATCCGATCAATAATCCAAATGCGGAAATTAAATATGCACAGTCCATGTATTATGACGGCAGAGATAATTTATATATAGGAACCGCTTATGGACTTCATATAAAAAATATTATTAACGGTAAGAGTAATTTATACCTTGGGAATAGTCGTGGTACGCAACAATTTAAGCAACAATACATTTCTTCAGTTTATAAAGATAAAAGAGGAATCTTATGGTTGGGACATTGGCAGGGAATGACTGTATGGGATTTGAATAAAGATACTCTATATTATTTAGATAAAGAGACAGGATTGTGTGACGATATCATTCGGGGCATTGTTGATGATATTTATGGGAATATTGTTGTGACTTCAAGTAATGGATTGTCAATTCTATCTGTTGATAAAGATAAGTCTGGCAGACTAACTTTTACCATCAGAAATTTCTCTGTTAAAGATGGTTTGAAAGGGAATAATTTCAATAATCATTCAATATGTAGGTTACGAAACGGAAATATTTTATTAGGAGATGTGGAAGGATGCACCCTGATACAGTCTAATAAAATGGCAGAAAAAAATCAACCGTTTTCCAAAATTACTTTTACAGAATTGGAGGTTGGCAATGAAGTAATTCAAGTAGATTCAATTTATAATGGGCACAAGATTTTGGAACGTTCATTAGAACAAACTTCAGCGTTGATATTCCGATATGACGATAAGTTGATCGATTTACACTTCACAACCGGAGATTTACTTAATGCGGATAAGGTTAAATATGTTTATCAGTTGGAAGGATTCAATAACCAATGGTTTCCAACTCGAACAAACGAAATTGAATTTTCTTCTCTTCCCCCTGGCAATTACCGTCTTTTAATCAAGGCCTGTAACAGTGATGGGGTTTGGAATGAAAATCCCGTTGAAATGCAGATTAAGGTCCTGCCCCCATTTTATCTGTCATGGTGGGCAATTGCTTTATATGTCCTGATAGCAGTTGCGCTTATCTTATTCATTTTTCAACGGGTAAAGCATCAGCATAGAACTAAGCTGGAACAACAAAAAAAACAAATAGAACACGAACAGGCTATACATCTGAATGAGATGAAATTGAAATTTTTTACAAATATCAGTCATGATTTGCGTACCCCGCTTACGTTGATTATTACACCCATTCAGATCTTGTTAAATGAAAAAATATCGGACGAAAGACTAAGGAAACCCCTGCAAACCATACATAAAAATGCAGAACAATTGATGCAAATGATCAATGCTTTGTTGGACTTCAGGAAACTGGATGCCGGGGCTGAAACTCTAAATCTCAAGAATAATGATTTGGGTTATTTTATAAAAGAAGTTTATTCTTCATTCCAGGTTTATGCGGCTGATCGAAAAATAAACTTTACACTGACAGACCAAACTGATAATTTTTATATGCAGTTCGATCCTGATAAAGTAAAAAAGATTTTAATTAACCTGCTGTCCAATGCTTTTAAATATACTCCTGATGGAGGAAGCGTAAATATTAGTATATCCAGACAGAAAGATTATGCTTTTATCAGTGTATCAGACACAGGCTCAGGCATTAGTGATGTAGAAAAGAAGCATGTTTTCGAACGCTTTTACCAGGCTCCTCAAAGACAGGAAAAAACGGGCAGTGGTATAGGTCTGCATATTGTAAACGAATATGTACGGATGCATGGCGGTTCAATTGAAATAAAAGATAATGTGCCAGCTGGGAGCATATTCTCTTTTACACTTCCTGTTATTAAAGCCGATATGACAGAAGTTTCAGACCCGGATCAGGTTGAAAAGGAAGTTGATATGCCTGATAATCCGGCTATGTTGAAAGGTTCAAAAAAACCTTTATTGTTGTTCGTTGACGATAATATAGATTTTTGTGATTTCATGTCGGATAATCTCTCTGACGAATATGAAGTGTTGACTGCTCACAACGGGCAAGAAGCACTGAATCAATTGAATCTTCACGATGTAAAAATTGTAGTGAGTGATGTAATGATGCCAGTGATGAGTGGGACTGACCTGTGCAGGTGCATTAAGACGAATATCCTATGGTCTCATATACCGGTCATCTTGCTTACGGCCCGTACCACGGAAGAAGCTCAGGTGGAAGGTTTGGAATTGGGCGCTGATGATTATGTGACTAAACCCTTTAATTTTAATATACTAAAGTTGAGGGTCCGCAAGTTTATTGAATGGACAGAAAAATGCCATATCGCATTTAGTCAAAAAATGGACATTTCTCCCAGCGAAATAACTATTACTTCATTAGATCAACAGTTGATAGAAAAAGCAATTAAGGTTGTTGAAGAAAACATCAGCGATATTGAATTTTCTGTTGAAGCCCTTGGGACAGCAGTAGGTATGAGCCGTAGTCATTTGTATAGAAAATTGATGAATATTACAGGTAAAGGCCCTGCGGAATTTATCCGCACGGTTCGTTTAAAACGCGGCCGTCAACTTTTAGAGAAAAGCCAGTCGCAAATCTCAGAAATTGCCTATTCAGTCGGGTTTAGTTCGCCAAAGATATTCGCCAAAAATTTCCGGATTGAATTTGGAGTCTCTCCTTCCGAATATTTACATAACTTGAA
>JAUZOH010000221.1 GCA_030706565.1 Bacteroidota bacterium
ACAAATGTAATAATAAAGGACAATAGCTTTATCATAACATGTGGAGAAGTAAAGCCCGGGATCAGGACCTCTAAAATATTTTCTGCAAGTGGAAAAAATTAATTATTAAACAGAAAAATCATAACGATCAATAAAAAAAAAGAAAATGGAATTTAAAAAGTTGGAAGGGCTCATCGCAGCGCCCTTTACTCCGATGGATGGGAAAGGAGATATTTGTGTGGATAATATTGAGGCTTATGCCCATCATCTGGTTGAAACTAAAGTAACCGGAGCATTTGTATGTGGTACAACGGGTGAAGGTTTCTCTATGACTACAGAAGAGCGCAAAGCTGTCCTCTCAAACTGGGTAAAATATTCAGGAGGAAAACTTAAAATCATTTGCCATGTGGGCAGTGATTGCCTTGCTCAGAGTAAAGAACTGGCAGCCCATGCGGAAAAGGAAGGAGCCTATGCCATTGGTTGTATTTCACCATCATTTTTCAAACCCTCAACAGCAAAAGATCTGATAGAATATTTGGCTCCTGTTGCCGCTTCTGCTCCAAACCTGCCATTTTACTATTACAATATGCCATCGATGACTGGAGTAAATATTAAGGTCAGTGAGCTATTTCCTTTGGCAAAAGAAAGGATACCAAATTTTGCAGGAGTTAAATTCACGCATTCAGATCTCTATGATATGCAAAAGTGCATTGCTTTCGATAATGGCCGCTATGAAGTGCTGAACGGATTTGATGAGATCCTGCTTTGTGGAATAACCTTGGGGGTCCATGCAGCAGTAGGAAGCACATACAATTTTATGCCTTCAGTATATCTTGATCTTTGGAAAGCTTATCGTGCAGGTGACTTGGAAAAGGCAAAGGAACTTCAACAGTTTTCTGTAAAAGTGGTTGATAAACTTGTTAAATATAAAGGCGCTATTCTGGCAGGAAAGGCAATTATGGGATTCCTGGGTATTGAATGCGGCCCCTGCCGTGTACCATTAGAAAACTTATCTGAAGAGGAAAAACAATCGCTAAAAAGTGAACTGGATGAAATTGGATTTTTTCAAAAAACACAGCCCTTATCTCAAGTATAATTATAATATCACCCTAAGCGCTGATATTGAAAGAGATTTTATTAAACCAAATTAATCAGCAGATGAAAATTCCAAACCTAAACGCAAAAAAAGAGGATATCCCTTTCGCCAGGGACACCCTCTTTCCCCCGATATTTTAAGGGCCTGTTATTTCTCCATAAATAACTTCCTACAGTTTTCTATGAAAAGGAGAACATGTCCTTTAAATATCTTTCTTAAAATCAAATAAATTAATACAAAATTATGAAAAAAAATCTTTTTCTAAAATTGCCTTATCCGAAAAACAAAAATTTCAGAGTAGCAGTTTATGGCAAAACCTCTCTGTTCATTTTGTTTTTGATGTTTATGAACTTCTCTCTTTTTGCTCAGAGTATTCCCCAGAAAGAAATTGTCGGAACAGTCAAAGACGGTACAACAAATGAAGTACTGCCTGGAGTAAATGTAGTGATTGAGGGCACCCTCACCGGCACTATGACGGACATAGATGGAAAATTTAACATAAAAGTTCCCAGTGATAGTTCAATACTTGTATTTTCATTTATGGGTTATGCCAGGGAAAAAGTTCTTGTTACCAGGAAAAGTTCCATAGAGGTAACTTTAAAACCTGATGTTAAAAGCCTTGATGAAGTTGTTGTAATCGGCTATGGAGAACAATCAAGGTCAAAAGTTACGGCCTCAATTTCTAAAGTAAATGCAGAAGAATTTACGCATTCTCCATCGGCTAATCCCATGCTTCAAATGCAAGGCAAGGTGGCAGGTTTGACCCTGCAAATTTCTGACGGCCAACCCGGTGCCAATCCTCAAATTTTTATCAGAGGAGGGACATCCACTTCACCGGAAGGTGATTCGCCATTAATCATTGTAGATGGTATTGTAGGAAGTATGAGAAACTTGAGCGAACTAAACAGTAGCGATATTGAAACCGTTCAGGTGCTTAAAGATGCTGCCTCGACAGCCATCTATGGGGCCAGGGCTGCTAATGGAATTATAATCGTAAAAACAAAATCAGGCTCGATCAAAACCAAACCTACTATCAATTTTAAAGTCACAACCGGCTCCGAACAATTGGGAAAGAAATACAATTTTACCAGTGCCAGAGATTACATTCAGGTCAGTCGCTATAACACTTTTATGTACAATACGACAAACCCGAGTATGTTTCTTAACGGTGGAACTTATGGAATGTCAACCGGGAACCCCCGGAACTCGAAAAACACACTCGAATTTCTTGACACCTATATCCAAAACTATGGGCAGAATTATGTCACTGATCTGTTGGACAACCAGGGTTGGCAAACAATGGCTGATCCAGTTACGGGCAAAAAACTCATTTTCAAGGAAACCAATTATCAGGACGTTACTTTCCAGAAAGCCAACAAGCAGGAATATGACTTTAATATAAGTGGAGGAGGTGAAAAAACCTCTTACTACATGGGCGTTGGTTATCTGGATCAGGGTGGTATAGTATTTGGAACTTACACTAAAGATTATAGCTTCCTTTTAAACGGAACTTACAAGCTCAGTGATTCCTGGAAAATCTATACAGATATAAAATATCAAATCCGTGATTATAAAGGTGTTGATAATTATCAAAATGTACTAGGCCGCTCTGTAACCATGCCTTTTACGTACCGGCTGAATTATGAGGATGGCACTCCTGCTCCAGGAGAAGGAGTCACTTCTTTCAGAAACAGAAATCATGAATGGTTTTATAGAGATCAATACGATGATAACAAGATTTACCGTAATACTATAAAAGTAGGTGCAGACTGGGATATTCTGCCAGGATTATCTTTTAATCCTTCCGTTTACTGGTTCACTACAGACAGCAGATCATCGGCCTTCGAGGCATATAATGAAGTGAATAAAAACAGGAATGCTTCAGAAAGCGATGCTTATATCCGTGAGGCTCAGGTTGACTTATTGTTAAACTATAAAAAGGATATCAAAAAGAACCATTTCAGTTCTGTTTTAGGCTCAAGTTACATTAATGACTTCAATTATGCAATGAGTGGTTCTGGTTATGGTGCTCCTACCGATAATGTCAAAACCTTGAATGCCACCTCTACAACAACCCAGAAAATTTCCACCACGCAATCTTACGATGCCATGTTAAGTTTTTTTGGCCGTATCAATTATGACTGGGACAATAAATACCTGGCCACTGTAAGTCTGAGAGATGACGGTTCTTCAAAATTTGCCGATAATAATAAGTGGGCGCTTTTCCCTGGTGTATCAGTAGGATGGAATATAAACAATGAAGCTTTCTGGAAATCAATGGCAAAATACATTCCCGCCTTTAAGCTAAGATCAAGTTGGGGACAGGCTGGTAACAATGACCTTTCAATTTATGATACTCAAGGACAATACAGTACAGCCTATCAATATGAAGGAGCGGTTGGCATACTCAATACTACTTTGGCAAATAAAAACCTTAAATGGGAAACCACAACCTCTTTTGACCTTGGTACTGATATTGGATTATTAAATAACAAGGTTACTATTGCCCTTGATTATTATAGCAAATTAACTTCTGACCGGATTTTCAACAAACCCCTGGATACCTCCACCGGTTTCAGCTCTATTACGAGCAACTATGGAACAATCAGAACCAGAGGTTTTGAAGTTGAACTTGAAGCAACTCCGGTAAGTAACAAAGATTTCAGCTGGGATGTGAATTTTACCTTTGCTTTCAACAGGTCAATTGTTGTAAAGTTGCCTGACAACGGGGCAGAAAAACATCGTATTGGAGGTAATACCGTATATGATCCCAAAACAAAGACTTACAAGAGTGTCGGAGGTTTTGCTGAGGGTGAAAGATATGGAGGTCGCTGGGCATACCATTTGACAGGAGTCTATGCTACTGACGCAGATGCCGCTAATGCACCTTATGATGTAGAAGCAAATGGGCGTACCAAACATGGCGGAGATGCTATTTGGGAAGATGTGGACGGTAACGGACAAATTGATCATCAGGATATGATATTCATGGGTTATATCCGCCCGGATAAAACAGGAGGCTTAGTCAATACCTTACGCTATAAATCATTCACCTTAAGATTTGTTGCTGATTATGCTCTGGGTCATGTCATTGACAATTCGTTCAGAGGAAGATTAAACGGAAGTGCAAGAAATAACAATATGACACTTACCGATGTGTTAAGTGACAAAATCTGGAAAAAACAAGGAGATATAGCAAGCATTCCAAAATATACCGTACAGAGCGATGCAGACTACAATTTCAGGAATCACTTAAGAAATCCGAACAATTTAGGCTCTAGTTCAGGGTATACAACGAACAACTCTTTATATTATTCCAAAGGCGATTTCCTGGCATTCAGGGAATTATCATTAAGCTACAGGTTCACTTCCAAGGCCATGAAATATTTACACTATGTAAGTGGAATGGAAGTTTTCGGAGGAATTTACAATATGGGATATCTTACAGCTTATGATGGATTGATGCCTGAAATTTATACCGGGAATGACCAGGGTTCTTATGCTCGTCCACTTGAAATCAATTTTGGTGCCCAGCTAACATTTTAATCGATATTTAAAGAAAAGATAATGAAAAAGATAATAACTTCAATATGGTTAGTTCTTTTGTTTATTTCCATAGGCTGCAATAAGTTAGTGGATGTTGACACAGTCTCCTACATCACTAATGGCAGTTATTGGAAAGGAGAAGGTGATGTCATAGGATATACCACCGGCATTTACTCGGATTTAAGGAGTCTGGTAAATACCACCTATTATGGTGAAGACCGAAGCGATGCTTTTATTCCGGGGCTGGAAGGCTCAGTAACTGTAGCATGGGCACAAAATCTAACCGATGCCAATGCTCCCAGTTGGCTTAGCTTTTACAATATCATTCATCACTGCAATCTGCTTATCAAATATGGCAGCCAGACTAATCCCAAAACGGATAACATTAACAGATGTCTGGCCCAGGGATATTTTATACGGGCCTATACCTATCTGATGTTGATCAAAGCATGGGGAGATGTCCCTTTAGTACTGGAACCTACCGAAAGCAGCAGTACCGCTCTACCTTCAAGATCCCCTGCAGCTGATGTAATGACTCAGATACTTAGTGATATCAATAAATCAATATCCTTATTCCCGGAAAAAGGGTATGTAGATAAAAACCGGGCATCCATGCCGGCAGCTTATGCCTTGAAAGCAGATGCCTTATTGTGGAAAAAGAAAGTTCTTAACGGCGCTAATGAAGATCTTAACGGCGCAATTGCAGCGGTTGATACAGTAATGCAATCGGGAGTGTCTTTATTGCCAGACTTTACTAAAATTCATGATACGGGAAATAAAAAAAACAATGAGATCATATTTTCTCTCTATTTCCTGCGTAATGAAGAGTCGGATCAGTACGGCAGCAGGCTAAAACCGAGAGCATTATTTGTAGCAAATGCCGCCAATAAAAATTTGCTGGCATACGCCACAAACGGTGCCAGAAGTGTTTATGCTCCAAGTGATACGATAAAGAAACTTTTCAGCTCAAATGATGTAAGAAAAGCTGCGTCAATCATAACAGCGGTAGATGCGAACAACAACGTTATTGGTGTCTTTGATAATAAATTCAGAGGTACTGTCTATTCTGACGATCGTTATTGGGAAAATGACATAGTAATCTACAGGACTGCCGAGATGATTCTATTCAAAGCCGAGGCGCTTGCTGCCCTAAATCTCCCAGATGAGGCGGTAATTGAACTTAACAAAGTTAGAAACCGTGCAGCAATAGGAGATTATAAGGGAGCAAAGGATAAACAGTCCGTTGAAAAAGAAATCTTTAATGAACGTTTCAGAGAACTTTGGTTTGAGCTTAAACGTTGGCCGGATATAGTACGTTTTCATTACGGAGGGACAATAGATGCATACCAAATTGTCCCAAACCTTAAAGGAAAGACAATCCCATTGTTCTTCCCTATACCTGGCAAAGAAATAAATGTAAACAGTAACCTTCAACAAACTGCAGGGTATTGATAAAGCTAAAATTATAGAGATATGAGAATGATTTCATCTTTTAAAGGGCAGGCGATTATAGTTTTCTTTTTATGTTATCTTCTTTCATGTAAAAGTAACGATGAAACCA
>JAUZOH010000222.1 GCA_030706565.1 Bacteroidota bacterium
TATACTTTCCCTTTAAACTCAAGTGTTGTTAAATTATTGGTTAATAGTTTTTTAATTTCAGAATTATTCTGATTTTTATCAAGTACAACAGCGACATTTCTAACTATTTCCCGATTTGACGAAAAAGCTATGCCCAATCCCCAGGCCATCAGTATGGGAAAAGCGAATGACCAGAACAATGAAGCCGGTTCCCTGAAAGATTCTTTAAACTGTATACCAATTAACTGTAATAATTCACGCATAATTTGTACCTTATACTATTTCAAACTTAATAGGAAGTTATTTTTCAAGCTTAGAAATATGCTATATTTCAATTGATCATTAACTTTAATTTTCATCAATAATCTTTCTTCCGGTCATCTTGATAAACAGATCATCAAGAGTAGTCTTGCGACAGGTAAGACTTTGAATGTTGATATTCCTGTTTTTCAAAGTATCCGCTATCTTAGGCAAAACTTCCACCGTATTATTCACTCGAATCTCGCACTGATGTTCATCTTTATTCCACACCACCTTACTAATTCCCTCTATATCCTTAAAAATAGAAACATCAATTTCGCTATCACAAGAAAATTCAACTATTTCATGATCACCATCCATGGAAAGGATTTGATCCAGGGTTCCTTCAGCCAATATTTGTCCCTGATTCATCACCACGATTCTTTCGCAAAGATATTCAGCTTCTTCCATGTAGTGAGTAGTAAGGATAAGGGAAGTATTTCCTTCTTCCTTTAGCTGTTTAAGGATATCCCAAATTTCATGACGGGCTTTAGGATCAAGTCCGGTGGTTGGTTCATCCAGCAACAATATTTCAGGTTTATTCAATAAGGCGATGCCCAGGGCCAACCGCTGCCTTTGTCCGCCCGAAAGATTCATCACATAGGACTTTTGCTTTTCCGTAAGCCGGATAATATTAATAATCTCCTCTTCCCTGCTATGAGGCAATCCATAAAAACTGGCAAACAGACGAACAGTCTCCTTTACCGTAAGCCTGTCGATGAAACGTGTATCCTGGAATGACAAACCCAGGATACGATGGAGCTCATCTTCGTTGCTTTTCCACGGCCTCCCCTTAAGCAGTATCTGTCCGCAATCGGGATGCTGGATGCCCTCAATCATTTCCACCAAGGTAGTTTTCCCTGCCCCGTTGGGGCCCAGTAAAGCCACAAACTCTCCCTTTCCAATGGACAGATTAACATCTCTAACAGCTTTGACATCTTTAAAGGATTTCGAAAGCTTTCTTACTTCTATAACAGGTTCCGGCTTCATTGATTTTACTTTATTTCCATGATCTCGACAAAAATAAAATCAAAATTAAGTCATTTATGAGAACAACATCACAAAAAGCAAGAGAAATCATTGTTGTTACAGAATAAATTTCATCATATCCTGACAAAATGCAGACAACAAAAGAAGCAAAAATCTACATGTAACTTTTAAATATAAAAACCGATATTTGCATTTTATTTTAGAAATACAAAATATGAATTGGGAAAATTTTCCAGAGTCCTTGAATTGCCTGAAGGAATGTAACATTTGTCCAAGGAACTGCAAAGCCGACCGCTTTTCCGGTAAACTTGGATATTGCAAAACAAATGCAGGATTCAATATAGCTTCAATCTGTAACCACAGAGGCGAAGAGCCGGTAATAAGCGGAAAGGATGGAATCTGTAATGTATTTTTCACCCGGTGTAATTTGCAATGCATTTATTGCCAGAATTATCAGATAAGCAATAACAAAAGTTCAGAGTTTGAATATTCTCTTAGCCTGGAACAGGTGGTAAATACCATCATAAAATATTTAGAGGGAGGATGCAAAGCAGTAGGTTTCGTTTCTCCCTCGCACAACGTCCCGCAAATGGTGGCAATAGTAAAGGCTTTACATCAATTGGGGTATAAACCGATAGTCGTATACAATTCCAACGGATACGACAAAGTAGAAACCTTAAAGGATCTGGAAAATATTGTAGATATCTACCTGCCTGATTTTAAATATTACGAAAGCCAGACCGCAAAAGATTATTCTGATTGTACCGATTACCCAACCATTGCCTTGAAGGCAATCAAAGAAATGTACAGACAGAAAGGCTCTACCTTAATAGTAAATGATGAAGGCCAGGCTGAATGGGGCATGATTATCAGACATCTGGTCCTGCCCGGTCATGTCGAAGAAAGCAAAAAAGTGTTAAAGACAATAGCCGAAGAAATTTCACCTTCTATCCATCTTTCACTGATGTCGCAATATTATCCAATAGAGAATGTAAAAGACCATCCTCTGCTTGGACGGACATTGACTTCGGAAGAATACCATGAAGTTGTTCATGAAATGGAGAATTTGGGATTCTATAACGGTTGGTTACAGGAATTAGAGAGCGGAAAAAACTATCAACCGGATTTCAGAAAAGAACATCCCTTTGAATACAATGTAAAGGGATAATGAATTATAAATTCTGCTAAAGATTTTAAAAAAAATATCCATGAGTAATTGCCCATGGATCTTTTTTTGAAGACTAGTCATTAGTCAAATATCATATAACACCTTCGTCAAGCATGGCATTGGCCACTTTAAGGAATCCGGCGATATTGGCACCTTTCACATAATCAATATATCCGTCGGGACGGCGGCCAAACTTTACACAGGCTTCATGAATATTCCTCATAATCAAATGAAGTTTTGTATCCACTTCTTCCCTGGTCCAGTTCAACTTCATGGCATTCTGCGACATTTCAAGTCCGGATGTTGCAACGCCGCCGGCGTTTGCAGCTTTACCCGGTGCAAAAAGAAGTTTATTTTCCTGGATAACTTCTATAGCCTCCGGGGTAGAAGGCATATTGGCAGCCTCGCAAACACAGACGCAGCCATTTTTCACCAGGTTAAAGGCATCTTCCTTGTTAAGCTCATTCTGAGTAGCGCATGGCAAGGCAATGTCGCATTTCACTTCCCAGGGATGTTTCCCGGGATGAAACTCTGCATTTTTATACTCGAAAGAATACGGCTTAACAATATCGTCATTGGTAGAACGTAATTCCAGCATGTAGTCAATTTTATCACCTGAAATCCCGTCAGGATCATAAATATAGCCATCGGGTCCGGAAAGGGTAACCACTTTCCCCCCAAATTCAGTAACTTTTCTAACTGCGCCCCAGGCCACATTTCCAAAGCCTGAAACAGCTACGGTTTTTCCTTTTATGTCTATATTGCGGGTAGCCAGCATTTCACGGGTAAAATAAGCAACGCCAAAACCCGTTGCTTCAGGTCGAACCAGGCTGCCTCCCCAGTTGATTCCTTTTCCGGTCAATACTCCGTTATGTTCACCGGCTAATTTTTTATACATGCCAAACAAATAACCTATTTCACGCCCTCCGACACCAATATCACCGGCCGGGACATCCGTTTCAGGACCGATCAATTTCCAGAGTCCCAGCATGAAAGATTGACAGAAACGCATGACTTCCGTATCAGATTTGCCTTTAGGATCAAAATCCGAGCCCCCTTTGGCTCCCCCCATGGGCAGGGTAGTCAGACTGTTCTTAAATATCTGTTCGAAACCCAAAAATTTCAAAATACTCAGATTAACACTGGGGTGAAAACGCAATCCCCCCTTATAGGGGCCTAAGGCATTATTAAATTGAACCCTGTAACCCAAATTAACATGTGTTTTACCGTTATCATCCACCCAGGGAACTTTAAAAGTTAATATTCTATCCGGCTCGACTAAACGCTCAATGATACAGGCACTTTCAAACTGAGGATTCTCGTTATACACGTCAGCGATTGAATCCAGAACTTCACGAACTGCCTGGAGATACTCCATTTCTCCTGGATGCTTTCTCTCCAGATCATTTATGACTTTTTCTACATTCATAACTTTATGTTTTATCTAAAAGTTTTATAGAACAAAACTTTTTTCTTTTTTAAATATGCTCAAGATTATTGAGAAAACCAAATTCGATCACCCAAAATTATAGATGATTTTTCTCAGTTTTTAGAAAAAATATTATAATTTATGACATAAAAAGGTAACTGACCTAAATATTTTACTTTTTCTAAAAAAGGCAAATTTATAAAAAATAACCTTGAATGTAGGTGATATTATAGGGCTAACTTATGTTTTTTCTTCAAGGAAGATATAATTAAGGGGATAGAAGTAATAACAATTAGAAAAATAATAATGTATTCCAGGTAAAATTTCACCTCGGGTACATAAATTCCCAGAAAATAACCACAGAGAACCAGAGAACAAACCCAGCATGTTGCCCCCAGCAGATTATAGAAAAGAAATTTCCGGTAATCCAATTTCACGATTCCTGCAACAATGGGCGCAAATGTTCTTACTACCGGCAAAAAACGACAAAAGAAAATGGTTTTGCCCCCATATTTTGAATAAAATTTCCGGGCAGAAATCAGATGCTTCTGTTTGAAAAAAAGTGTGGATTCCCTTTTAAAGAGACGTATACCTACCCTTTTCCCAAATGCATAACCCGATATATTCCCTAGAACAGCCCCAAGAATTATCAGCAAGACTAAAAAAACAATATGAATCTGCAATACACGGGTAGCGCATAACAGACCAGCCGTAAACAACAAGGAATCACCGGGAAGGAAAAATCCGACGAACAAACCGGTTTCCGCAAAAACCACAAACAGAAGCAGGTAAATTCCTCCATATTGAATGATACTTTCCGGATTCACCAATTGCCTCATAAATTCATAAATGCTTTCCATATTCCTTGATTTAAAAATCAAAGGTATTTAAAATAAACCATCCTCCAATACCTTAAATCAAAGACTATTCATTTCCTGACTCATACTGTTGATACTATGTAACTTGACAAAAGGAAATTCAGGATTTTTTCAGACCGGGAATTCTTAGTCCAAAATCAAACTTAATATTAACTTAATAATCGTTTAAACTTCAGTTCATAATAAAAGTCTATTTTTATTATATATTTTAAAAAGGAACGAAATTGAATAGGCTCAAAAAATCCAGAACAGATGGTAAAACCGGAATTAAATCGGAAATTATTAAGGAAGGATTTGGAAGAACTCATACTTCTTGTCATTGGGCTAATTACGCTATTGGTTTATCTTGCATTTTGGGGTTGTTATAATTTTTCTCACTTGTATTAATATCAGCAATCCGCAGTAAAGCAGTAGTCCAAAAGCAGGGGTAGTTTCATTTTTAATCTAAAATTTCAATGCATTCAATTATAGCTACATAGAGGATAAAAATGTCTAAAGAACTAAAATATAGAATTTTGCTCGTTGATGACGAAACGGATATCCTGGAGTTCGTTTCTTACAATTTAAGAAAAGAAGGCTACGAAGTCAGTACAGCCACTAACGGGAAAGATGCGATAGAGGAAGTAAAAAAAATGAATCCTCATCTGATCATCCTGGACATCATGATGCCCGAAATGGATGGCATAGAAACTTGCGAGAAAATCCGGAGCAGCAACCTTGAAAACCAGCCATTGATTGCATTTCTGACGGCCAGGGGAGAAAATTACTCGCAGGTCGTTGGTTTTGAGGCCGGAGCCGACGATTATATTATTAAACCCATTAATCCGAAAGTTCTAATAAGCAGGATCAAAGCCCTGCTAAAAAGATACTCGGGAGAGTTCAATTCTTCCGCAGTAAACAAAGAGAAAGAGGACATGCCATCAGACAATATTGTTATTGACAAGGAAAGGTTTGTCGTCATCAATAAAGGCAAGGAATTATTACTTACGAAAAAAGAATTCGATCTTTTATCACTTTTAGCGTCCCACCCCGAAAAAGTATATAAACGTGAAGAAATATTTCAACAACTCTGGGGCGATGATATTATCGTAAGCGACAGGAATATCGATGTGCATGTCCGCAGGTTAAGGGAAAAAATCGGGGAAGAGCATATTGTAACCCTTAAAGGAGTAGGATATAAATATATCGAATAACTGACTTACTTCTCCGTCCATTCAAGATTTTCATTAGTACAACTCCTTCCCTATTGATCTTTATTCTCAGATCATGGTACAATGTATTATTTCTTTATTTGCTCTTGCACGTCTGGATATTAATTACTTAACTTGTTTTTGAGTAAATCATTTCGTAATTTTACATAAGAATTTCCACAGTTAAAATCAGGCATTATAACAAAAAAGCAACAAAAATTTAAACATTTCAAAA
>JAUZOH010000223.1 GCA_030706565.1 Bacteroidota bacterium
AAAATAAACCTAATATATAAAAGAAGCCGTCCATTTGTGACCTGGACGGCTTCTTTAATTTACGGTTACATTTTGTCTGTTAACTGTATTTACAGTTATGCTGATACAGAAAAATCAATATCCTGGATTTTGATAAGCGGCTTTTTCTGCCACAGTCGCATCCATGGCATCCAGTTGGCCTTGTGGAATAGGACGAAGGTATAAATAGGGTTGAATGTTACGTGTTACTGTTGCTGGACTATGGTCTCCAATAGCAGTTCCACAAATCTTGTAACTGCCAGCAAGTTCTGCCCATTTTTGGGTACGTACCAAATCATACCAACGGTAACCTTCACCAAAATATTCGCGGGAACGTTCAGCCAGAATATAATTAATATCTACAGTTACCGGTGTGGCAGCAATCATGGCAGTGCTGTGGTCTTCAACTTTGGCCATATTCCCGCCATTGCTCCACTTCCATTTTCCTGCACGTGCACGGAGGACATTAACCAGTCCTTTGGCTGTTCCGTCATTTGCGTACTTTCCGGTTATAGCGGTTGCGGTTGCACCTTTAACAGCCGCTTCGGCAGCGATAAGGAATAATTCCGAAAATTTGGCAATATTGTATGGCCGGGTACTTCCTGCATTGGGCTGTCCCAAACTGGTGCCATTGTCGGTGCGGTAGCAACCCAGTTTCCAAAGTCCGGGATATACTATTCTGCTTATTCCGTTTGGTGATATTACAAAAGAGCGGCTTCCCGGTAATACACCGGCACCGATATTGCTTTTATATACAGAATTAGAATAATCAATGGACACAGCAGGTTCATTATTTAAGAAAGTCAGTATGGAGTCTCCGGGTAAGACTTTTATATTGTTTGCATTGTATAAGAATGCATTTGTGACGCCTCCTTTGGGCCAGTTACCCCGGTAGACCGTTGTAAAGGTGCCGTCATAGCGGGAATCATTGGTTTTGTCGGCGAAAGTATTTGTGAATATACCAATTGGAGGGCACATGCGTACCCAAGGACGCCCCAAAGATTGAGCTGCTTCCCGTTGAACAGAACTTACTGAAGTCTTCCAGCTTGAAGTATCTGCGCTCCTAATACTTGTATAGTTAAAGGTCATCATCCAGACAGCGAAGTTATCCGGAGCAGCGCCACTGCCATAAGAAAGGCTTGCTCCGTTATAAAATTCGCTTGTTTGCGTATGATCGGCATACAATAATATTTCATTGTTACGGTCGTTTTGTGCCAGGTTGACATCATAATATGTTGGCTGCAGTCCGAAAGGTCCCGGATCAAGAATAGCTGCTACTGCTATATTATAAGCCTGCTGATAGTACCATTGAGCATTATGTCCGTCCGGGTCATTGCGGTCGCTAGCCGGATAAGTGGGAATACTATTGGGGTTTTCAAGCCACCATCCATATGTCAGGTATGCCTTTGCCAAATATAGGCGTGCTACTGTTTGGGTTACACCGCCGGTTACACGTCCAGTTGCCGGAAGGTCGTTTATTGCTTTAAGCAGGTCCGGGAATATGGTTTTTGTATAAACTTCAGGAACAGTATTCCGGATGGAAATTCTTACAGGATTGGTGTTGAATTTTAGTTCCCCGGCACCCAGATCCAAAGGTACTCCGCCAAAAGTTTGTACAAGTAAGAAGTAATCAAATGCCCGGAAAAATCTTGCTTCGGCAATCAGTGCGTCAGAAATAGTTCCTGCTGCAGTGGCATTTTCAATGACGCCATTGGCTGTATTGATGTTTGGAAATGCGTTATTCCACAATACATCAGCCCTGCTGTTGCTGGAAGTGGTCGCCGACACCCCTGATTGATCCATACACTTAAAATTATCATCTGCCTGTTGTGCGTATGTGGCTTCATCAGTCCCTGTCAGGCAAGTATTGTAGTAATATGCCTGTCCGTAAATATAGCGCAGATGAGCATACATCGCTGTTAATCCGCCCATAACGCCATTTTTTGTCTTAAAATATTCTGGGGTATAAATACTACGGGGTTTCTCGTTTAGTATTTGGGAGCACGACGCCAGGAACAAAGTTAATAAAATCGTTCCTGTAATAATTTTGCTATGTATATGTTTCATAATAATCTATTTTTAAAATGACAAATTAACGCCGATCAGGTAATTGCGTGTGGTGGGAGTATTCGTACCAATAGTCAGCAAACGTTTCTGGTTGTCACTATAGGGTACAGCCATATTTTGGGCATCATTGGCATACGAATTGGTCTCTGGATCCTGATTTGATTCTTTGTGGTATGGAGAAAACATTACAAAGGGGTTTTCAACAGTAAAGTAGAGTCTTAGATTCTCAATCCCAATAGTTTTAACCCAATTTTGTTTAAAAGTATAGCCGAGCGAAAGGATACGTATTTTTAAGTACGATGCGTTGAAATATCCCAGCGTGCTGCCATAGGTTGGATTGTCCCCCGTTTGCGGCCCACCTGGTTTGGGATATTTAGCACCGGTATTTGTCGTCGTCCAATAATCTACTTTTACATTATTCCTTCTTCCCGTCATTAAGTTGAGGTAGCCTGAGGATGAGTAGAGAGTACTAATTAACTTACCGCCGCTTTTAAAAACACCAACAGCACTGAAATCTATTCCTTTATACGACAGGCGGGTATTAAAGCCTCCCTGAAAATTAGGTTCTAAGTTGATGATTTGTCTGTCTGCGGGTCCAATGGCTCTTGTTGGCGATCCGTCATTATTATAAGTCCCGGTATATTTTACTTTGATCATCCCAGCATCTCCACTTGGTTCATAAGTTTTCAAAAATTGATCATTTTGCTGCCAAAGTCCGATTTTTTGATAATCAAAAATCACATCAATGGGATGGCCCACAAACCACCAATTGGATTCATCTCTGGTTTGTCCGGTGGCGAGTTCTGTTAATTTGTTCCTGTTGGCATAAACATTGATGCCGGCTTCCCATGTCCAGCCACTTAGATTGTTTAATATTACACCATTAACTGAAAATTCGAAACCCTTGTTTTCGGTTTTTCCTACATTTCCCATAAAGTTGTTTACCCCGGAGGTGGGTGGTAAATTGACATACAGCAAAATGTCATTGGTCTTAGTGATATAATACTCTAAAGAACCACTAAGCCTATTCCCCAGTAATCCAAAGTCCAATCCGAAGTTCCATGTTTTAGAATATTCCCAGCCTAAGTTTGGATTAGGTAATTGTGAAACATAGTATCCGGTTGAATAGGTATTGTCGCCAAAATTATAGGGCCTTGTACTTAAAACACCTAGCGTACTGTATGCTGTTACTGCCTGGTTGGAGGTTTGTCCAAAGCCTGCACGCAGTTTCAATAAATCTATAGGCTTGATGTCTTTCAAGAAGGATTCATTTTTGATGTTCCATCCTGCAGAAATAGCCGGATAAGAGTGCCATTTATGCCCTTTTGCCAGAACTGATGAGGCGTCTGAGCGGAAAGTGGCGCTGATCATGTAACGGTTGTCATAAGAATACATTACACGTCCCATCCACGACATTAAGCCGTTTTTATAGTAATTCTGATTGCTGGGATTAATTGTGAATTCACCGGATGCCTGTCCTAAGTTATAAAATTGGAAGGCATCAGTGGGAATGCTTTTTGCGGAAACCTGTGAACTGTTGTACATGGTTTGTTCGGCAGAGTATAGAGCCACGGCACTTATCTCATGTTTTTCTGCAAAGGTTCTGTCATAGGTTAGGAGATTTTCTATTACCCAATTGGTTGTGAGCGAATTTCCAATAGTGGCGGTAGATGGTGTGGTGGCTTCGGAATTAAATACGCCTTCCCCAGTATAGCTGCCACTGTTGCTCATCCTGAAATTCAAACCAATATTTGCCCGATATTTCAAGCCCTCTATACCTGGAATTTTTACTTCACCATATAAACTGTTATAAGAGCCAAAAGCCTTGGTCATATCTACCCATTTGTCACCCAGGTTTTCTATAATGTCTTTTGAATAAACCCAGGTATTATCCAAGGGCATCTTTATGACTCTTTTCCAGGTTCCATCGGCATTATAGGGATTGGCAAGGGGAGAACTGCTTAAAAGGCCATATAATCCCAGATTGTTGCCGTTGTTTATAGAATAGAAGTTGTTGGTATTAAATCCAAAGCGGAATGATTTGCCAACACCCTGGTCAAGAGAACCGCGAAGAGAATAACGGCTGTAATTCTGCATAGGTATTATGGCTTCATCACGGTAATAACCTATGCCAAAGTTGTAGTTGCCTTTTTCAGTCCCTCCTGCTACCCCTAAGTCATGGCTGGTAACCATGCCTGTTTTATAAAACAAATCCTGCCAATCTGTATTGGTAGAATCGGATTCATCTGTACCGTTTGAATATTTACCTGCAATTTTACGAAGAGCTGCGAATTCCGGTCCATTCATCATGGGGTATTTAGCAAAAATACTTTTTATGCCGACATATCCGTTGTAACTAAAAATAGCTTTTTGTCCCAATTTTCCTTTATTGGTGGTTACGATTAAAACACCATTGGCGCCACGTGAACCATAAATGGCGGTTGCTGAAGCATCCTTCAGAATATCAATGCTCTTGATGTCACTGGGATTGATATCTCCGATATTACCGGCAAAAGGAATACCGTCTAATACTACTAAGGGATCGTTGGTGGCATTCAATGAACGTGCGCCACGTATACGTATCTGCATGGCGGAACCTGGTTTTGTTGAACTTTGCGACATTTCCACACCGGCTATACGGCCTTGTAAAGCTTGGGAAATGTTGGCCGCCGGCACATCGCGCATTGCATCTCCACGTATTGATGAAACAGAACCGGTTACCGCTTCTTTTCTCTGGGTGCCATATCCTATGACAACAATTTCCTCCAGTTTGGTGGTGGCCGATTCAAGTGAAACGTCTATCTGTTTTCTGTCGTTTATGTATACTATTTGTGAAAGATAACCGACATAAGTAAATACCATTGCTTCATCTGAACCCTGAACCTCAATTGAATATTTCCCGTCGGTATCTGTTAAAGTCCCCCGGGTAGTCCCCTTGACTACAATACTGACTCCTGGTAAAGGCTCTCCTGTGGCCTTATCTGTAACCCGGCCTTTTATTACATTCCTTTGAAGTACGGATTTGGGGGTTAATACAATCAGGTCGTTTTCCAATACCCGGTATTTCATATTTGAATTGGCCAGCAGTTTGTCCTGTAGATTTTCAAGGCGGTCGTTTTTAAGGTTGAGGTCAACTTTTTTGTTTAGGCCATTGAATTTTTCGTTATTAAGAAACTGGAAATCACTTTTCCTTTCAATCATGCTGATGGCATCCCGGATGGTTTTTCCTTTCAAATCAAATGAAAACCCCTTGTCCTGTGAATAAATGGCAGCATTTATGTTGATTAAGCAGACAAGGTTTAGAAGCAGTGTTAGCTTTATGGTTAATAGGAATTTAGATCGCTCTCTTTGAGAAAAAAAGAGCCGGAACTTTGACTTTTTTTTCATATTATTGCAAGTTTTAAGTTAGATTTTGATATCACGTTAACACTCTGCAAGTAAGTAACTGATATCGATTAATTTAATTTGAGATTTTAAGAGGGGAGAATTGTCCAGATTCTCCTCTTTTTGTTTTTTGTTTTTACATAGGCATAAAGTTTTAAAGGTTAATTAAATTGATCTTATTAGGTTAATTATTACTCATGATCTTCTGGTACCAGTCCTTCAGAAATTTATTTTCAACAATGGTTATCTGTTTGTGGTTTATGTTGTAATCAATTGGAACGGTTAACTTTATTGCATCCAGAACCTGTTGTAAAGTTTCATCATTCAGTTTTCCTGAAATCTTATAATTTTTTAAAGATTCATTTTTGAAATTAATTTCTACATCATATCTTCTTTCAAGTTGTATAGAAAGGTCTCCTAAACTTTCATGTTCGATAATCCATTTTTTGTCCTTCCAGGAAGTGTAAACTACAGGATCTATGTCTTGAATGACTATGATATGGGGGGCTTCTTCCTTTTTCTCTGTATATTTAAGGGATGTCGGGGTATTCATATTTGGAGAGCCAAGATGCCCTGTCCCCTTTATAAACTCAGCAATCTGATTCGGTTTTAGGGTGAGTTCTGTGTCTTCGCCGATTTTTGCTTTATTTATCCTTATTTCAACTATACCGTTTACCAGCGTTGTTTCAATCTTTTTCT
>JAUZOH010000224.1 GCA_030706565.1 Bacteroidota bacterium
GTGTACAGGAAGTTATTGATTTGC
Organism: Bacteroidota bacterium; assembly: GCA_030706565.1. Lineage (NCBI taxonomy): Bacteria > Pseudomonadati > Bacteroidota > Bacteroidota bacterium. Next base: position 25 of record JAUZOH010000224.1, read on the forward strand.
TGAAGGAATATGAAGAAGTAAATCAGCGGTTTGCCGAAGAGATGTCCGATGATGAGATGAACAAGCTCCTGGACCTTCAGGGACAGCTTACCGAAAAAATCGACCATGTCAGCGGCTGGGAGCTTGACACCAAGCTGGAAAGGGCGATGGATGCCCTTCGTTGCCCCGAAGGCGATGCCCTGGTGAAGAACCTTTCGGGCGGAGAGCGCCGCAGGGTAGCACTCTGCCGCCTGCTGCTCCGCGAACCGGATATTTTGCTCCTGGATGAGCCCACCAACCATCTTGATGCCGAGTCGGTCGAATGGCTGGAGGAACACCTCAGGCAATATAAGGGAACTGTGATTGCCGTTACACACGACCGTTATTTCCTGGATAAAGTAGCCGGATGGATCCTGGAACTCGACCGTGGCGAAGGAATCCCCTGGCAGGGCAATTATTCCTCCTGGCTTGAACAGAAAGCCAAACGCCTCGAGATGGAGGAGAAAAGCGAAAGCCGCCGCATGAAAACCCTTCAGAGGGAACTGGACTGGGTACGTATGGCTCCTAAAGCCCGCCACGCCAAAGCAAAAGCTCGTTTGTCGGCTTATGAAAAATTGCTCAATGAAGATGTAAAGCAGAAAGAAGAACGGCTGGAAATATTCATCCCCAACGGACCCAGGTTAGGTTCTAAAGTTATTGAATCGCAAGGGGTTTCAAAAGCTTTTGGGGACAAGTTGCTTTTTGAGAACCTGGAGTTTTCGTTGCCGCCTGCCGGCATTGTAGGTGTGATTGGCCCCAACGGTGCAGGCAAAACAACCCTCTTTCGCCTGATCATGAACCTGGAGAAACCCGATACCGGCACTTTCAATATCGGCGACACTGTGAAAATCGGATACATCGATCAGGCTCATGCCAGCATCGATCCCGAGAAAACCATTTACCAGGTTATCTCAAACGACAGCGACATCATCCAGATGGGCGGCAAAACAATTAATGCCCGCTCGTATGTGGCCCGGTTCAACTTCACCGGCGCCGATCAGGAAAAGAAATGCGCGGTGCTGTCGGGAGGCGAACGGAACCGGCTTCACCTGGCATTGACGCTTAAAGAAGAGGCCAATGTCCTTTTACTCGACGAACCCACCAATGACATAGACATCAACACCTTGCGGGCACTGGAAGAAGGCCTGGAAGATTTTGCAGGTTGTGCGGTCATCATCACCCACGACCGCTGGTTTCTCGACCGCGTAGCCACCCATATCCTTGCTTTTGAAGGGAATTCGCAGGTTTATTTCTTTGAAGGCTCTTATTCTGAATACGAGGAAAACCGCCGCAAACGGCTGGGCGATGAAACTCCGAGAAGAATCAGATACAAAAAGCTGATGGAATAAAACCACGGGATTATACAAAGGAAAGGTTGATGGCAAACCTTGTGACCGTTGTGGTTCAATAGGGTTCAAGGTTGTTCAAAGTTCAAATAGTTAAAATTTCTTATTGAACATTTAAACGAAACGCCATAATTCCGGAATCGCAAAACGCCAATGAATTGGTCCGTCAGCTGACGGATCACCCCAGATAATATAATACATGTGCATCCTATACGACCTAAATCATATAGGCATGAAACGTTTTCAAATAGAAGTGAAAATATTTTGCATTAGCCGCATAGCGGCTACCTATTTGTAGACAGATACATAAATTGCGCGGTCACAAAGCCGCGTAACGGTGACCTATAAATTTAATATGCTATAAATAAATTTTACCTTATTTTTTCTGTCAAAGGAAGGGGAAATTTAACCTGTTCAAGTCTAAATGATGGATTACAAATGGATATGACAAAACCTGTTCAAAACCAAAAAAATCAGAATACAACAAACATTATTTATTCAAAGGAAAAGTCCAATAGGTCGCTGCTATGCAGCTAAACCCAATATAATTTTACATGAATCGCATGTTTCCGGAAACACAAAACACGGATGAGCCGAGTTTTCAATGACCTTAAAATAAATCTTATAGGCATGAACAGAGATTTCTTTTTACTTATCAAATCGTTTAATTCTCTATTGGAAATATAAACCGTTTCGCTTTTATCATAAATAGCAATCAGAACTTTTCAGACCTAACAGAACAAAACCTGTTAGGTTTTGTTCTGTCGGTCATAGCCCCTTAGTGGCAAAATCTTTGTAGAAAAGGTATCAACCAAGTTTAATAAGCCACGTTAGTGGCGAAACTTTTCTTGTTCCGGATTCTAAATTCATATTTGGAAAAAGGTTTGTTTTTCAATTTCGCCACTACGTAGCTTAGATCGACTTTAGCTGTCAGACCACAAAGATTTGACCGCTAGCGGCTCTGCGGCATCAGGCATTTTATTTTCATCCGAAGCATCTTTGCAACGCCTGGTTGTCCCGGGATGATATCATCCGGTTACGGTCACTTTATGATGGCTTCGTTTACCGGCCAAGTATTTTTTTCAGCAGGGTACGGGTTTTGTATGTAACGCCAGCGGCGTTTTCCGTGCAAAACCCCAGATTTATCAGGGAGAAGTGAAGGTCGGCCATGATTGTAAAAAAACATATGATAAGACTTCAACCCCGAAGGGGTGAACTGATTGTAACTATAAATATTAAATCAGCTGGAATTAATCAATATAATAAATTTTTGTTGTTATATTCATCAGCTTCAACTTTTCATTGTCCCCAATTTTGACATTCATTGCCGTCAGCTTTAGCTGACGGATGGAGAATATTTGAAATTTGGGGGCTTTAGCCCAAATATTTAAAAATTTTTACTGTTCCAGAATGATAAATGTTTTGGCTAAAGCCGGAATATAAATACACTCCTATCCGTTGGCTAAAGCCAAAGGCAAAGAAAAATACATGGAACATTCACCTTCGTGACTTATTATAATAATGATGTTTAAAAATTATGTCATTTCTAACATCATATCTTCCTGTCGGAATTAAAATACATATTTTAAAATTGTAGGTATTTATATTATTGCCGTCTGCTTCAGCTGACGGGAAAAGGAATTCAGAATTTTGTTGGGCTTTAGCCCAAATTGAATATTGGAAATAACAACTAAATATTTGGCTGAAGCCGGATAAATTGCCATTCTTTTTAACCGTTCGCTGAAGCCAACGGCAATGATGAAGATGATTTTCTATTTTTTAATGCCAAACACAGGGGTTGTTGTTGGCTCATAACGGGGTCAAAAAAATCCTGTTTTATTTTTTTTGATTTAACTTTCCAGACCTAACAGTTTTTGAGAACCTGTTAGGTCTTATTTTGTCGGTCATAGTCACGTAGTGGCGAAATTCTTTTGGATCCGAGTATTATTCCCCTCTTTTTATACCACTCCTATTTCACTTGATAACGCTCTTTTCTATGATATTGAAATTCTGAATCACAGTCTGGTCAACCACATTGACAGGTTTGGACACGGCCTGCGGGCAATTGTTCGAATCCGTAACGGTTACCGTATAAGTCCCGGCAGTCATGTTGGTGAACTTGCCGTCATGGTTGCTGATACCGCCGGTTGAATAAGTAAGCGGTGAAGTACCCCCCCTTGCCACAACGGTGATGCTTCCGGGCCCATTCTGACAGGTAACATTGGTCGAATCTACAGAGACAATACTTACAGAATCAGGATTGGTGAAGGTGATTGTACGGGTCTGTACCCCCGGGCAATTATTTGCATCGGTTATAGTTACTGTAAACTTACCTTCAGTCAGATTTGTAAACTGCCCGTCAGTATTAGCCTGACCATTATTCAATTTATAAACATAAGGTGCAGTGCCCCCTGCAGCAGCAGCTTTGATTATCCCGTCCGCAGCATTGTGGCAGGTAATTGCAGTCGTATCAAGCGATGCCACACTTACAGGGTCAGGATTGACCACATGCACAGCCTTGTCATTTACGGCAAAGCAATTGTTGGCATCGGTCACAATCACCATATAATAATTATCATTCAACCCGCCGAAAATTCCATCTGTATTTTTAACAGTGCCCGGAGCCAGAGCATAAGAATAAGGAGTGGTTCCGCCGGTGGCAGAAGCGGTTATCCTGCCGTCGCCTGCATTATGACAGGTGATATCATTGTCTTTCACAAGCGTAACGCCAAGTTGAGCAGGCTGGACCAGAGTTTTTGACACAGAATCCCTGCAGCCGTTAGCATCAGCAACATTTATCCTGTATGAGCCGACTGGCAAATTACTGAACAAACCGTTTGTATTGCTTGCAGTATCCCCGCTCATTGTGAACCTATAAGGGGAAGATCCGCCCGCAGCCGCAGCCTGCAATTTCGCATCCGAATTTCCGTAGCACTTCACAGAGCTTGAATCAGTCAGTGTCAACACCACTTTATCCGGGTTGAGCACATGAACAGCAGGACGGCTAGCCTGGCATCCCTTTGCATCAATAACGGCAACCGTGTATGATCCGGCTGTAAGGTTGCCAAATTTCCCTGTGGAATTGCTGCTTCCCCCGTTTAAAGTATAGGTATAGGGTGACGTTCCGCCCGCAGCCGCAGCAGTGATGCTTCCGTCGGAAAAATTATGGCAGGATACCGCTGTCGAATCAATGGAAGAAAAAACCAGGGTATCGGGATTAATTATATTTACCTCAGGGCTTACCGCAGTGCAATTATGGGCATCGGTCACCGTGACGGTATAATCATTTGCGCTGAGCCCGCCAAATAAGCCATCGCTGTTTGCAGTCGCTCCGGGCGAAATAGAATAAGTATAACCGGCAGTGCCGCCGTCAGCCAGAGCTGTAAGCTTGCCATCAGAACCGTTGTGGCAGCTGACATCATTATTTTTGGTAATAAGAACGCCCAATTTTACGGGCTGATCGATGGCTTGCGCAAGGGTATCGCTGCAGCCGAGGACATCAGCAGCTATAATTTGGAATGTGCCGGCAGTAAGGGTATTCTGGTCTTTCTGTCCCTGAACAAAACCACTTCCGCTGGTTGCACTCCAGGAATAGGTATATGGAGCCGTTCCACCGGTTACTGTAACATTTATTGCGCCGTCATTGCCGTTGTAACATTTTACGTTGGAGAATGTATTTAGAGCAACGCTTACTTTCGTTGCCGGCTGCACCAGGGTTACTATAAGGGAAGTGCTGCAATTATTGACATCTTTAACGGTAACCGTATAATCTCCTGCTTGCAGACCGCTGACATTTTGAGTTGTTGCTCCGTTGGTCCAGGAGTATGAATAGGGCGCTTTGCCCCCGCTCACAGAAACCTGAATGGATCCGTCATTCCCGCCAAAGCAGCTTATATCATGCTTACTGCCCAGGCTGGCCTGAAGCTGGCCGGGCTGCTGAATGGTTACACTATCGGATTGCAGGCATTTATTTGCATCGGTTAAGGTTACCGTATAATTTCCTGCGCTCAACCCGCTGGCTGTAGCAGTGGTCTGGCTTGAAGGGTCATTCCACTGATAGCTAAACGGAGACGTTCCTCCCGAAGGCGAAACCGAAGCCGAGCCATCATTTCCTCCGTAGCAACTGACATCGGTAGTGGTAAAGGCAGCCACAATGGGATCAGGCTGGGTAACCGTCTGGGCTGTGGAAATCGTGCAGCCCTTTGCATCAGTAACCGTGCAGTAATAGGTATCCGGACCAAGCAGGTTGATGGTCGATGCAGTGAGCCCGTTTGACCAGGCAAAGGAAGGCGTGCCGGTGCCGCCCGAAACATTCAGGCTGATGCTGCCATCGCGGTACCCGCCATTGCAGCTCATATTTTTTACAACTGCCGTTAAACTCAGCGCCGGAGGCTGGGTCAGGGTTATATTGCCGGTATTGGCTATACAGCCACCGGCATCAGTGACCACAGCCGAATAAGTCCCGCCGTTTATGCCGGACAGGTCTTCGGTGGTGCTGTCATTCGACCAAAGGTAAGAATAGGGCAACTTCCCTCCGCTTACGGTCAGGTCAATGGCACCGGTACCATCCCCGTTGCAACGGTTGGGCGTTGTGGTAAAGCTTGTTGTAAGCACTGCAGGCTCATTCAACGTCACTGTAACAGTTTGTGGAATGCCGCTGCCATCACTGTTTTTTACGGTAACCGTAAAGTTTCCCGCTGCCAGTCCGCTGACAGCCTTTGTCGTGGCGCCCGTATTCCAGGAATAGTTATAAGCACCCGTACCTCCGCTCA
>JAUZOH010000225.1 GCA_030706565.1 Bacteroidota bacterium
ATTCAACATATAGCTTTTGCAGTCGACAGTGTTGAAACTGCCTTAAGTGATGCTTCTGCCAAAGGGGTGCAGCTTATCGACAAGCAACCCAGAGATGGTGCTGAAGGAATGAGTATTGCTTTCCTTCATCCCAAATCGACTTTCGGTGTACTTACCGAACTTTGCGAGAAGAAAAAATAACAGTAAAATAGTTGGTTTAAATTCAATATTTTACTTCATTAAAAACTTTTAGCCCTCTTTTTTAGAGGGCTATTTGTTATGTGCCATACAAACCACCTGGTTGTGAAAGGTTGACGTGGGTGCTTTCATTTACCAACCATTGGCTAAAAGAACAGAGGTCAACAAGTCTGCCTCTTCTGTTTTCTTTCCTGTTTTTGCTGTTCTTGTCATTGATTTAAATCGGGAAACTGCCGTATCCGCCAACTGGCGAATGTGCGGTGGCATGAACGATTGGAAAATAAAACAGGAAGGCAATTGTTTTATTTCCTACTCAATCACCATAATAATGATTCTTTAATTCGTCAGTTGTAAACTGGCGATTTCCCATAAGAGGAATTTTTTGCTACAGGATTCACTCATCATATCTTGATCATTGCCAGGATTAAAGATATAGCCCAAAGATTTTTTATATAAAAAAATGCGCTACAGAATTTTGGAATGTGGACAAACTCACTGCTAACCCTTATATATCCGTAAATCATTTTTGGCAAAAATACATAAAAGATAATATGCGATTAACAAAGAATATTTTAAAACAACCTGAGTGAATGTAAATGACTATTGTTAAGGGGAAAACTATTCTGCCTTCTTCCTGTTCTACGTTTCATTAAGGTCTGATTTTAGCTGCAGCAATGATGAGAGTTTGTAAAAAGTAAAATTAAAATTTCATCATTTCACATAATATGATAGATTTTGATTTATTTTTAGTTCGTTTATGCGAATTGTACATTCTTTTTTAATTGATTTTTTAATTGATCCTTAATTATGAAAGGATTTTTACAACAGACAAGTATATTTATCATAATTGTATTCCTGGCTTTTGGTAATCATGCGATTGCTCAAAGGCAGATGGAGAAACTGAACCGCGGGGTTGTTGCTGTGAGACCCAACAGTAGTCAAGTGTTTGTAAGCTGGCGCTTATTCGGATCCGATCTGGCTTCTACTACATTTAATTTATACCGGGGAACCACAAAAGTCAATTCTTCCCCTATTGACGGGGCAACCAATTATACCGACAATACAACTGCCGATAGCATTTATACGGTAAGGGCTGTAGTGAATGGCGTTGAACAACCTCCTTCTGGGTTTTCAAAAGTCTGGCATCAGTTTTACAAGGAGATTCCGTTAAAAGTACCTTCCGGGGGGACAACTCCTGATGGCATTGCTTATACCTACAGTGCCAACGATTGCAGTGTGGGAGACTTGGATGGGGACGGCGAATATGAGATCGTTCTGAAATGGGATCCTTCCAATTCTAAAGATAATTCCCTAAGTGGCTATACCGGCAACGTATACCTGGATGCCTATAAGCTGGACGGCACATTTTTGTGGAGGATAGACCTTGGAAAAAATATCCGTGCCGGTGCTCATTATACGCAGTTTATGGTCTACGATCTGGACGGCGACGGCAAAGCCGAAGTGGCCTGTAAGACGGCTCCGGGTACCAAAGATGGCAAAGGAAATTATTTAAGCGGTACGGCTGCTGGTACGGATAATAATGCAGATTACCGTAATTCTAAAGGGTATATCTTATCCGGTCCTGAATACCTGACGGTATTTAACGGGCAGACCGGTGCTGAGATAACTACGGTTAATTATGATCCTCCCCGGGGATCTGTTTCTTCCTGGGGCGACAGTTATGGCAACCGCGTTGACCGTTTCCTGGCCTGTGTGGCTTATCTGGATGGCATACATCCCAGTCTGGTGATGTGCCGGGGCTATTATACCCGTGCTTATCTGGCGGCTTATGATTTCCATGCAGGGACATTGACAAAACGCTGGACTTTTGACAGCAATACAACCGGGAATTCCGGTTATGCCGGACAAGGCTGCCACAGTCTTTGCGTGGGCGATGTGGATGGCGATGGCTGTGATGAAATAGTTTATGGAGCCTGTACCATCGATCACAATGGAAAAGGACTGTATACTACCGGTTTGGGCCATGGAGATGCCCTGCACCTGGGCGTTTTTGACCCTTCTTTGCCGGGATATCAGGTTTGGCAGGCCCATGAGGATTGTTCTACTAATGGAAATGTGGGAGGATCATTCAGGGATGCAAAAACCGGCAAAGTTATCTGGTACTATCCCGGTACTACCGACCAGGGCAGGGGTATGGCTGCTGATTTGGATACTACTAAAGGGATTGAATGCTGGGTGGGTTCATCCGGACTTTATTCCTGCAAGGGAGCACTTTTAAATACCTCAAAACCTGCATCGGATAATTTTGGGATCTGGTGGGACGGTGACGACCAGCGCGAACTTCTGGATGGTACCAGGCTTGATAAGTACAAAACCGGCAGGCTGGTTACTTTCTCTGATTATGATATGGCCACTGCTTGCAACAGCACTAAGAATACGCCCAATCTTCAAGCTGATATACTGGGTGACTGGCGCGAAGAAGTGATTCTTCATTCTGCTGATAATACAAAATTGCTCATTTTTACCACCACTACCCCGACTTCACGCCGCTTGTACACCCTGATGCATGATCCGGTGTACCGTCTGGGGATTGCCTGGCAGAATGTGGCCTACAACCAGCCTCCTGATGTGAGTTTCTATCTTGGAAAGGGCATGTCAACACCTTCGTTTCCTGCGATGTATTATCCGGATTATAAACTGGCCCAATTCATAACGTTTGATGCACTTCCCAATAAATTGAACACTGATACGTCTTTCTTGCTGATGGCAAAAGCAAGTTCCGGATTGGCCGTAAGTTATACCAGTTCAAATACATCGGTGGCAACGGTCAGCGGGAATGTAGTCGGGATCATTGGCCCCGGGACAACAACCATCACGGCTTCACAGGCAGGAAATGAGGAATATCTGCCGGCATCCAATGTTCAGAAAACATTTACAGTAATAGCCACGACTGGCCTGAAAGTCTTATATTTAAAGGATATCCAGGTATACCCTAATCCTGTAAAAAAGTGCCTGTATGTGTATCTTCCCGACACCAGGCAAAAATTCCTGATTAAGGTGAATTCCCTGGACGGCAAAACATTGTATGTAAACAATTCAAGTAATCAGTTTAATGAAATTGATATGGGCAGGTATGCATCCGGAACTTATATCGTTATGGTTGAAGCCTCTGACGGGGCTTGTACGAAGAAGATATTAAAGTTGTAAATTACCATAAATATTTAACCACAATGGACACAAGGTTTTAACAAGGATCACAATTCCTTTGTGTGACATAGTGGTAAATGTATATCTTGACTTCGCCCCCTTAAAAACAGGGGCTATAACTGGCCAGTGGAAATTTTCGGGGAAGGAGTTGAAAATTCAAAAGCAGAACAGATAAAGGATGAAAATATTATTCCTATTTGTGCACTTTGTGGTGAAAAAATTATAACCACAATGGATAAAAGATTCCACAAAGTTCAAGAAGAAACTTTGAACCATTTAACCATTGAATTATCTTGAACTATCAGGGCACTCAGGACTTATAGAAAATAAAAATTTCTCAGTGTTCTTAGTGGTATGTATTTTCCATATTTACCCGCACAATCCACCCCGTTTTTGTTTCTGCAAAGCTGCCAAGGGTTTTCACTTTGGAATTGAGCGAGGTGATTTCCGGAGCATTCTTGTGCTCTTTAAATTTGATGATAAAATCAGCCGGATGGTTTGGCCGTAAAGCTATGGTATCTGCATGAGGTAACTGAAACTTACCGTCCCACCTGACTTGTACAAATCCTTTTTTTGAACTGCCGATCAATGCCTCGAATACCGGTTTGTTCACTGTCAGGGTATATCCCTTTTTTGCCATTGAATAAGCTTTTTCTCCCCCGCTGTATTTTGCATTGACCTTCATAAACGGCAGATGGGTGAGCCCTTTGGAAAGTGGACCCAATGAAGGGAACAACATCAAAATGATGAGAAAGGAAATGATGGCCCAGCTGTAACCTATGATTGATTTAAAATTTTTCATCTTTTAATTTTTTTACAAGAATATTTAACAAAACGGAATAAAATGTTTATGCCAGGTGCATCCATTGAAAGATATGATACAAGGCCTGTATGTAACTGCCTGATGAAAATACGGCCAGGAATAAGAACGACGTATAAAGGAACAGGTTCCTTGCGAAACTGGTGTGCCGGCCTTCCGCAGTCCCTTTTATCGTATAATGTATAGCCGATTTGCTGCAGGCATCCACGCATTTCCCGCAACGGGTGCAGGTTATGGAAACTTTTCCGTCCCTGATATTGTTTTCGGAAATAGCATTAACCGGGCAGACTTTTGCACATTTCATGCATTCCGAACATTTTGATTTGTCAATTCTTACATCGAATGCGCTTACCTTATTAAACATCGAACTGAAGGCACCAACCGGGCAAAACATTCCGCACTGGGTACGCTTTCTGGTCAATATGGGCAGTACAATTACCAGGGAAATAAAGAGCCCCAGGAAAATAATCGTCTTGATCAGGGTCTCGGTGTTGGTTACTTTTTCATATTCGGTTACTGTTTTAAACGGGCAAAGCCAGTTGCAGTAAGTGGGAGATAAGCTAATCGCTGCGCTGATCACTACCAGCAGCAGGACTGCATAAGGCATCAGCCTGTAAATTGATGGTATATGTTTGATGAGGGGCTTTTTCTTTAAACGGGAGAAGCCATCGTCCCAGCCTCCGTAAAAGCAGCCCCAGCTGCAGAACCCACGGCCCAAAACGATACTGGCACCAAACCAGATCACCACCATCGTGGAAATTGCGGCAAATCCCTCAATGATACTTCCCGGGAAAATGATGGATTTTGTCAATGCTGCCGGGATAATCGTCATGGGGATAACCATGTGGCAGAACGGTATTTTACACTGCAAAAAGTCTGCATTATTAAAGGAAACAGCTTGCCTGGCCGACACCATAAATGAGGTAAAGCTGATGGACATGAAAATTGAGAACAGGATAAAAATAATGGCCCTGTACCGGTCGGTACGGCCTGTGTATAACATCAAGAAAAACATGAGGGTGAAAAATACGTAAGTAACCAGCAAAGCGGTGGTTTTGCCGGCATCAGAAAAATCAGGTTTTCCGCCCGACATGAAAAAAAACAGAATAAACGACATGGGAAGGGTCAACAAAAGTGATTTCCAAAATTTCCCGGTGGTGGAATAAACAGTGAATTTAGTCTGAATTGCTTTCATACATTAATAATTAATTTTTATAAGTTGTATTGAACACCCATGTATTTATATTGCTTATGGCAATCCGTCAACTGACGGATTATTGCCGTTTTGTGTTTCCCGGAATCATGAGTGTTTCATAAATCAGTTTGTAAGTAAATGAATAATAATGAGTAATCCTTTTATAAGAAACCATAACCCGATGAGAATGGCAGCCAGCCTGCCTGTATTTTTATACAGTTCGTTTTTCTTTAAAAAACCCAGAAAAGGTAAAGGTACAAAATATACGGAAGTTCCCAGGAAGAACAATGAAAAGTAAAGCAGGGTGCGCATGATGCCCATCTGCGCCGATGCGCTTTGGGTAATTGCCAGCAGCAGCGGCGGACAAAGGTTGATGCTGCTGATGATCCCCCAAAGAAAAGGAATGGTTTCTCGGCGCAGGTGAAAACGTTTGATGATTTTCTGTCCTGTGCTTATTTTACAGGCCTGTTTTTTTTTATAAAGTTGATTATATAACAGGATGGCTGAAAATATCATAAAACCGCCTCCGGTAATAATGGATTTCCCGGTATAGTTAAACAGGATGAATGATTGGCCAATAGCTGCTGCAAAAACGCCAATGGACAGGTAAGTAAGCAGTCGGGCGCTGAGGTAAATTGCCAGTATCTGAATACTCATTCCCACCGTTCCCTGCCGCGAAAGCATATAGGGGAACAGTACAATCCCGCACGAAGCCAGACACACCGCACCGCTCGAAAGTCCCAATATAAATGCTTCATTCATTG
>JAUZOH010000226.1 GCA_030706565.1 Bacteroidota bacterium
TAAATGGCTGTAATTAAAACCGTCAGATAAGTCAATGTTCCCAGGACTCCTGATTCTGTGAGCGGGCCGATGTACTCGCTATGCGCATTGCCCATATCACCCGAGTTTGTACTGATCACTGTTTTTTCATACGATACCTGATAAGGTGCATATTGAAACATATAGGTGCCGGGTCCCCAGCCGAAAATCGGCTTTTCCTTAAACATCCTGAACGCTGAAGCCCAGCGATTGAGCCGCTCCACATTTGACGGGTCGTTGGATATGTTGGAAATGGACTCTATATGCTGTGTGATATCCGATGACGAAACTTTACGGTTGCTTTCCATGCGGTTCAGTAGATCAGTCCAGTAAAATGAAAATACAAAAACGCAAACCAGTCCCCCCAAGGCAATCAGTTTAAACTTCACCTTATAATGTATGGCCAGCCCTGTTAATATGGCAATTACTATGCTGATCCATGCAGCACGGGTATACGAGAGTACCAGGGCAACCAGTACGATCAACATGATAACAGAAATAAATGACCGTCTGAAAATACTTTGTTTAACACTCGTGTTCAACAGGATGAAGGGAATAAACATTGCTATGATTGCCCCATAGGCTGTATGATCGTTGAAAAAGGGATAGGGAACTGCATTTGCTGCCTGTTGAGTGAACCCATGTGAAGCATGATGAATGGTAATGATGATGATGGTTGCCAATAAGGTGAGAATGTAACACCAGAAAAAACGCCTGATGTTTTTCAACTTCCTGAATAATTGGGTTCCAAGGAAATAAAAAGGAATAACAAACCACAATCTGGACAAAAGAAATTTGAATGAAACTAAGGGCATAGTACTTGTGCAGCATGTAATGAAGATCCAGACCAGGTTGGCATCAATGGCCAATGATACAGGGTGCAACAGAATCTTTTTATCTATCCTATGCCCCAATAATAATTTTAAGGCGAAGAGTATAACAATGCCTATCAGTATCGGTTCTGTAGGAAGGTGGAGGTCGAAATCACTTTCAGCTATGAAATACGCCAAGGGTAATGAAAGGGGGGTGAAAAATGCAACAAGCAGCAACAACTTGTCCAGGGCACAAAATGCTAATAAAACAATGAGTAAAATAAAGGGAATTGCGGCAAGCAGGTAATTTTCGTAACATAAACCAAGGGTTGCAAATCCTGCAAAAAGCAGAATGAAGAAATAAAGAACAAACTGATTAAGTAATTCTCTATTTTTCAGTAACATTAGGTTTTAAAGTTTGTTTAAGATAATCGCAACCCAGCATAAGGAAAAGGACTAGCAAAAAGGTCAGAAAGGTGGCTGTTAAAACAATCAGACTTTTAGTAGGATAGGCTTTTTTATCATTTTTATATGCCTTTTCAACAACATATTTGTATGAGACATTTGTCTCTGCGTCAATTTTTGCCTCGTCATATTTCTTTTCATAATAGGAAAGTTTTGACGTTTCCAGCTTCAGGATATCGCGGTATCTGATGAAAGCATTTCCATACCTGGTTAATAATCCGATTTTCTTTTCAAAGGTTTTGATATGTGAAGCCTTGTCTTTCTCGACTGAGCGTGCATAACCTTTATAATAGGCGTTATTCTGGGCTTTCCAGTTGTTAATGCCCAAGTTGCGGATGATTTGAAGGGAATCTTCATAGCTTTTGATCAACTGCCGTTCGATGGCCAGTTCTTTGCTGGCAGTTTGCAGGATGTTCAGGCTGCGTTCCCTTCTCATCCCGTTCATCAGGGTGTCGTAATACGTTGCTATTTCATTGGCCATGTCTGCGGCAACCTGGGGATCGGTATCCAGCACTTCAATTTGAACGGCCATGTTTTCTGTCTTCTTGATCTTTACATTGCCGTCATAAATATGCATGCACTTGTAAAGCGGCGATGCAGACCCTGCCCGGATATCATAATGGTCCATCAGCCTGAATTTTTTGTTGAGGTGCCAGAAAACATCTGTAGATTTCAGGACTTGGACCATACGTTCGGTTTCATCTTCATTACCCGATTTCAGTACTTTCTCGTTGGGATTGTAATTGTCTGTAATTACTTCCCTGGAGAAAGAAGCAGAAGAAACCGGGATAATCACTGATGTTGACTTGAATTTCGGGTAAATGGTGAATGAAACAGTCATACTAACAACAGCAGCCAGCAGGGTTGAAATTATCAATACTTTACGTTTGCGGTAAATATATTGGATCAAAGCAGCAGTGCCGAAATCGTATGGTTTTTCACTCATCATGACTTAATTTACTTTTATCAGGAAATAGCTTTTTTTACCTTTCTGAACCAAAATAAACTTATTGTCGATCAATTGATCCGCAGTGACGGTCATTTCTGCATTGTCAGCCTTCTCCTTGTTTAAGCTCAACCCGCCACCAGCAACCTGACGGCGCAATTCGCTCTTTGACGGAAAAATTGCTGTCTTCACCGTCAGCAATTCGCTTAAGGAAATCCCATTTTTTAATTCATCCATGGTGATGGAAAATTGAGGAACCCCTTCAAATACGGACAGGAAAGTATCTTCGTCCATCTTTTTAAGCGTTTCGGTGGTACCTTTTCCAAAGAGGATCTGCGATGCATCCACAGCAGCCAGGTAATCGGCCTCCGAATGTACCATGACCGTTACTTCTTTAGCCAGTGTTTTCTGAAGCAGGCGCAAATGTGGAGCTTTTTTGTGCTCTTCTATCAGGTTAAGGATTTCGTCCACCTTCAGGAAAGTGAAGATTTTGATGTATTTTTCAGCATCTTCATCCGATACGTTCATCCAGAACTGGTAAAACTTGTAGGGTGAAGTATATTTGGGATCAAGCCAGACATTGCCGGTTTCGGTTTTGCCGAACTTGCCTCCATCAGCCTTGGTGATCAGCGGGCAGGTCAGGGCAAAAGCATCGCCACCATTCTTGCGGCGAATCAGTTCGGTGCCTGTAACTATGTTTCCCCATTGGTCGGAACCGCCCATCTGAAGTTTACAGTTTTTATGCTCGTTCAGGTAAAGAAAATCATAGCCCTGAACAAGCTGGTAAGAGAATTCGGTAAACGACATGCCCGTTTCAAGGCGTTTTTTCACTGAATCCTTGGCCATCATGTAGTTAACGGTAATATGCTTACCTACATCGCGGATGAATTCGAGGAATGAAAATTTACTCATCCAGTCGTAATTGTTGACCAATTCGGCTTTATTGGGTTTGTCGCTGGTAAAATCCAGAAATTTTCCAAGTTGATTTTTAATACATTGTTCGTTGTGGCGGATGGTTTCTTCGCTAAGCAGAACCCTTTCGTCCGATTTCCCTGAAGGATCGCCAATCATACCTGTTGCACCTCCTACAAGGGCGATGGGTTTATGCCCTGCCAGTTGCAGGTGTTTTAAAAGCATGATAGAAACCAAATGTCCTATATGTAAAGAATCTGCCGTAGGGTCTATGCCCACATAAGCAGTAGTCAGCTCTTTTTTCAGTTGTTCTTCAGTTCCAGGCATCATATCGTAAATCATGCCCCGCCATTTCAACTCTTCAATAAAATCCATATTAAATCCTGGTGATTATTCTGTTAATGTTTAATTTTTAAATTGATTTTTGATATATCTATATTAAAATGTTTGACTTAGCTATCTTGCAAAGATAGGATATTGAAAAATGAAATAAAAAACTTAGCCGATTTTATTCATTTTTGAAGTCGTAACATTCAAATTTACAAAATTGTAAGCTTCCTTTTGCTCCTGTTTATTCTGTTTTTTATCATTTTTCGGTGAAGGTTTCAGGTAAGGGAATACAGCCGGGGCAAATTTTGAAACCGGAGAGTACAGGAAGGAATTGCTGACCGATTCGCGTGGAAGAATATGAATATGCCGGTCTATGCCATTAAGAATGACCAGGAATACACTGATGATGAAGGTCATTTTCGCCAGGGCAAGGACCACGCCAAAAATGCGGTTGGCTGTTCCAAGTTTCACGGCCTTTGCACCTTTTTCAACTATCTTAGCCAGGAAGTGCACGCCAATGACAATAGCAACAAAAGTGACGACGAATGCCACGAACGGCAGGGTACGTCCACCAAAACCAGTATGGTCTTTCATAATGGCAGAGGTGACATCCGACAAGCCAATGGCTCCTAAAATACCCAGCAGAAGTCCTCCGAAAGAGGCTACCTGTACGATAAATCCTTTTTTATATCCTTTTAACGCGCTGTATACTAAAATGGCCAGCAGAAATAAATCAATATAGTTCATAGTTTCATAATTTAAAGCCTGCAAGATACTAATTAATAACAGTTCTAAAAATTTCTTTGTAATAGTTACGCTGGAAATTTGTTTCAATGGCTAATTTCTTTATTTTTGCAACAGATTTTTAGATGCCTTAAATCTGGAAGCCAATGGTCCTATAGTTCAATGGATAGAACGGAAGTTTCCTAAACTTTAAATCCAGGTTCGATTCCTGGTAGGATCACCAAAGCCCTGAGTTCAGGGCTTTTTTTATACCTTGGTGGGTAGATAATTTCTCCTGATGCCTCTCTTTAAAATTCTTTCTGTTTCAGTTTTTTATTAGATTACATTGAGACTAATAAGTTTTATTGAAAAATATTTAATAATTTTACAATATTAATCAATTATGTATAATGCAATTATAACAATAAGTTCCTGTTAATTATGATATACTTTAGATTTAATAGGGAAAAATCACTAGCGGCTATATTATATATTCTGAGTAAAATTAATACTGCGGGTTTGCATAAGATCAGCAAAATTTTGTATTACGCGGATCAAAAACACTTGGTAAAATATGGTACTCCTATTACAGGTGATTGTTATGTTGCAATGGAATTTGGACCGGTACCTTCAGAAATTTATGATATTTTTAAAGAAGTCAGGGATAAATTTGTCAATACTTTTGGATATCAAAAATATATTTCGGTGGAGAACGGTTTTTGTGTGAAAGCTTTGACCGTTCCTGATTTGGATGAATTTTCGGAAAGTGATGTTGAATGTCTGGATGATTCTATTAAAGAAAATAAAGATTTGAATTTTGATGAATTGAAAGTCAAATCGCATGATTTAGCTTATAAAAGTGCCTGTCAAAATAAGAAAATTTCCGTTGAGGAAATGGCCAAAGAAGGGGGGGCAAATAAAGAAATGATAAAATATATCAGGTGTATGGCTGAAAATAATAGTGCATTTTCCTAATAAAGCCATAAGACCAAAGCCATCCATTTCTTCTGATTATAACAATGATATAATTGATAGAAAAATTAATATTGGAACTGTTGTTTCTATTGATATTGCTGGCATTGACCATCCCAAATGGAATATTATACTTGACCTAACGGATGATAAGTGTTTAATTGCTTCTGTTTTTATAAATTCCGAAATCAATTTTAAATATATCAATAGTCATGAATTGAGAGATTTACAGTACTTGATTCGTAAATCAGACTATGATTTTTTAGATCATGATTCATTTATTGATTGCAGTAAGGTATTTACAGAGCCTTATTCAAAATTTAAAGAAGCTCTGATCAGAAATGCAGTCAGAAAAAAAGGAGAATTACCTGCAAGCGAGGTAAACAAGATATACGATCTCGTCAGAAAATCTAAGAATATAACTGGGAGCACAAAGAAAAGATTTCAAAGGTTGTTCGGTACTGGCGAATAATTAGAATTCTGTTTGTTAAATAACTTATTTAAGTTTCGCAACAAAATATTTCCCTGAACAGAATAAAATTTAAAGTCTGAGATTATTGTCCATAAACCCCACACTCATTAAGAAGGGGCTAAAACAGGCCGGTGATTCATTAAAAAGTTCCAGGATTTTCCTTCGCGAAGCGTTAAAAACAAAATCCTTTTTGACTGCGTACTGTCTGAATGAAGCCGACGTCAGGAGGCGAAATGAGTTGACGCAGTCACAGTCTTTTTTGCTTCCTTTTTGTGACGACAAAAAGGAAGAATAAAGTTTTCAAAGGCAAATGCAAACCACGGCAATAAAACCTGCCTTCGACTCCGCTCAGGAAGCAAAAAAATAGTTGAACCATTTCAAACTATCTCAAACTATTTTAACCCATTTTAACCCATTTCAAACTATCTTATA
>JAUZOH010000227.1 GCA_030706565.1 Bacteroidota bacterium
TAGACTCCGCTCAGGAATCAAAAAAATAGTGGAACCATTTCAAACTATCTTATAGGCCAGTGTATTAATATTCATTTACGCTGAGATCCGCTGAGAAAAACCTGAGTTTCACTGAGTAATACCATGAAGCAGTATACCCTTATAACCCTTTTTACTACTTGCGAAACTTCAATAAATTATAAAATGAAATACTTCAGATTGAAATCAACAGGTTTCCACGTATAAAATGCCTGTATTCTTGCGATAATAAAACAATCCCATTCTCCGTTTAATGAAAGATCAATAAAATTCAAATAAAAGAAATGACTATTTCTTCTTTTGTTTATTTTTGCTTTATTTACCTCTTAAATTATTAAATAAAATCTTATGAAAACAAACTTTCCTTTAGTATGCGGCGGTGTATTGGTACTGTTTGCAGCTATGTCATGTGGCACGCAGAAGCCGAAACATGGTGAAGTAGATCAGAAGATGTTTGATACTCTTTTGGACTCAAAGCAGGTTAAATTAGTGAACCTGGTGAATAAAAACGGAGTGGAAGTTCAGATTACCAATTACGGGGCCAGAGTTGTTTCTGTATGGGTTCCGGATAAAAATGGCAAGTTTGACGATGTGGTCTTAGGATTTAGTTCCATTAAAGACTATTTGAAAGTTAATCCAAATTTTGGCGCTGTTGTGGGCCGTTATGGCAACCGTATAGGCAATGCGCAATTTAACCTGAACGGTACGGTTTACAAATTGGAAAAAAATGATGGCAAAAATACTTTGCATGGAGGTTTTATAGGTTATGACGAAAGAGTTTGGAATATTGAAAAGACAGACAAACAATCATTGGAATTAAGTTATTTGAGTAAAGACCAGGAAGAGGGCTTCCCCGGTAATTTAAAAATTACAGTAACTTATACCCTGACCGACAGCAATGAATTAAAAATAAATTATGCTGCAACTACCGATAAGCCTACTGTTTTGAACCTTACCAACCACAGTTATTTTAATCTTAATGGTCAAGATTCAGGGGATATTTTAGGAGAAGAAATAATGATCAATGCAGATAAATTCACCCCTGTTGATGATGGATTAATCCCCACCGGAGAACTACGAGCAGTAGCAGGTACACCTTTAGACTTTACAAAATCAACCTTAATCGGTTCCCGTATTAATGATTCCTATGAGCAAATTAAATTTGGCAAAGGTTATGATCACAATTTTGTATTAAATAAAAAGGGGAAGGAACTTTCCGTTGCTGCAGTTGCTTATGATCCCAAATCGGGAAGGGTTTTAGAAGTTACAACTACTGAACCTGGCGTACAATTTTATACAGGTAATTTCCTGGATGGAAAATTAATTGGGAAAAGTGGAAAAGGGTATATTCACCGCGGTGGATTTTGTTTAGAAACGCAACATTTCCCCGATTCTCCAAATCATCCTGCATTCCCCACAACTACCTTGAATCCGGGCGAGAATTATAATACCACTACTATATTTAAATTCTCAGTTAAGAAGTAATTTTGGATTGCATCTAATAATGCAATTTTAAATTTTGAAGAACTCACCTTTTTTCTACGGGGTGAGTTTTTTTATATAGTGAATATAAAGACTATGGCTACCGAAATCAGTAAATAAATCAAAATCTCCACACACATCAATATTCTGTTGGTCCGCTTATAATTTTTATTTAACATGTTCATTGTTTCTTATTTTTCGCAAAAATAGTATTCCTAAATTTTAAACTTTGTATTAAAACGTTTTATTTTGTTTTTATTGTATAAAAACGAGGGTTAAAATATTCAAAATAGGAGCAGAAATATCGCCTCACTTTATTTCTAAAAAATTGATTAACAATATTTATTAATCCTATACCTTCTCTTGTTTAAACATGGTGGGATAATGCCAGGTTAAGCTTAGTTTTTAACAAACATGCCGTCTCAAAATCAATATTAGTGATGGATTATTAAGTCCTTCAATTTTGAAGCAGTGATTGTTGTTCCATCAACAATTAATTTTGCCCGTCTATAAAATTGTTCTCTTTCAATCAGGGTATCCTGGATATAAGAAAGTAATTGCTCAGGGTTTTTATTTTTAATTAATGGCCGTTCATTTTGGCTTTGAATGTTTTCACTGTTATCGGCCAACCGGTTTCGCAGATCAACAGGATCGACTTTAAGATATACAGAACTGCCATGAAGATTGATGAAATCCATATTATCAAAAAAACAGGGTGCTCCGCCTCCCGTTGCAATTACGATATCATTTTTTGTAACAGTCTGATGCAGGCATTCTTTTTCCAATATTCTGAATTTATCTTCTCCTTTAATGCTAAATATTTCCTTAACTGGCATATTCTGGGACTCTTCAATAAGTTCATCCAGATCAATGAAGGTATAATTTAACAACAAAGCCAGTTCCTTTCCTAAAGTGGTTTTACCACAACCCATAAAACCAATTAAATAGATCCTCATTTCTTTTTATTTGTTCAAAAATAGGTAAAGAATCACATAAAATATGAAGTTCAAATCTTTTTTTCGTTTTTATCAGGAATCTTAAACTTATTAGTCCGATTATACAATAAAAACTAAATTGCTGAGAAGTTAATTATTATTTTTGTCTCTGTTTAATTTGCCGGTTCCGGTACGAAAAAGTTGATTTATTGATGAGTTACACAGAAAATATAGAAAGATGAAGAATAGAATTATTTTGTTGATTGGAATTTTGGTGTTATTTTCCGGTTGCAGTCGCCGCAGTGAACATAAGGTAGATATTTCAACTATCAACATAAAAGTTGAAGTAGCCCGGTTTGACCGGGATTTATTTGCACTTGATAAGAATAACATGACTAAGGGGATTTTGTTGCTTGAGAAAAAATATGGCAATTTTTTTAAATTATTCAATACCCAGGTTATTCAAATAGGTCCATCGACTGATCCTGCCTATCCGCGATATTTAAAAGAATTCCTTACTGCAGACGTTGTAGGAATGGCTTATCAGACTTCCCAGAAAGTATTTCCCAATATGGACGGCTTGAATAAGGAGCTTACAGATGCATTTAAACGCTACAAGTATTATTTCCCAAACAAACCGGTTCCCAAAATCTATACTTACATTGCAGGATTTAACCAGTCAATTGTGGTTGACGACCATATTTTGGGCATAGGTCTGGATAAATATCTGGGTTCGGATTGTAAGTTATACCTCCGTTTGGGTTTGCCACGTTATATGACGCACAACATGGCTAAAGAAAAAATAGCTTCTGATTGTATGCATGCAATGGCGCTTACAGATTATACCTTAAAAGATTCAACTGTAAATCTGTTGGCTAACATGATTTATTATGGTAAGGCTCTGTATTTTACAAAAGCCATGTTACCCGATGAAGAGGATACAATTATTACAGGGTTTACGAAAAAGCAGTTGCAGTGGTGCAAGCAAAATGAGAAAGACATGTGGACTTACCTTGTTGAAAGGAAGCTTTTATTTAGTTCTGAGGTGCTTACTATTTCAAAGTTTATGGATATCGGGCCGTTTACAAAAGAATTTACCAAGGATTCGCCTGCCCAGGCTGCAGTCTGGTTGGGATGGAGAATTATTGAATCTTATATGAAGAATAATCCGGATGTTACCTTACCTGAGTTGATGGAGGAGAATAATGCACAGGAAATTTTAACCTTATCCAATTATCAGCCCTGATAAACTATAAACTATCCGCTATAAAATAAAAAACCTGCCCAAATGAGCAGGTTTTTTATTTTTCTCGTCTGAACTATTTTGCAGGGTGAATAGCTTCAACCGGGCAAACTTCAGCACATGAACCGCAGTCTGTGCAAAGTTCAGGATCAATTTTATAGATATCGCCTTCAGAAATAGCTTCAACCGGGCATTCATCTATACAAGTACCGCATGCAGTACAATCACTTCCTATTACGTGTGCCATAATGAGCAGTTTTAAAATTAAAATTAGCTACAAATTTACTCTAAAAATCAAAAAAGCAAAATAATTCGTTTTTATTATTCCATTCAACATGTTCAATCCTTCACTTGGTTGAGGAAAGCGCATGTCAGCCAGGCCATTGTTTCAACGCCAGTTTTTACGGCATCTTCATTTAAACTGAAAAGCGAGGAGTGCAAAGGGGCATTCTTGCCGCCGGGATAGCCAACCCCCAAGCGATAATAAACAGAAGGATATTTCTGCGAGAAATATGCAAAGTCGTCTGCAGTCATTCTCATCTCTGTTTCAACTACAGCCTCTTTACCCAGCAATTCCCTTGCTGCATCTGATGCCTTATTGGTCATTTCCGGTTGATTATAAACCGAAGGATAACCTTTCATGATGTTGACCTTGCAGCTTGCCCCCATACTTTGGGCAATTGAGGTGGCAATGCGGGTGATTTTTTCATGTGCCTGGTACCTCCATTGCTCATCCATAGTCCTGAAGGTACCTTCAAGGTATACCTTATCGGGTATAATATTGGTGGCTCCATCAGCTATTACTTTTCCAAATGAAAGTACAGTAGGAGTAAACGAATTAGCGTTACGGCTTACAATCTGTTGAAGTGCAACAATAATATGGGAAGCGATAAGAACCGTATCGTTCAGCTGAAAGGGCATTGCTCCGTGCCCGCCTTGTCCTTCCACGGTAAGGTAAATTTCATCACAGGAGGCCATATATTTTCCGTTTCTGAAGCCGACCTTTCCGGCTTCAAGAGTGGGGAGCACGTGTTGGCCAATGACCAATTGTGGCTTATATTGCTCAAATAGCTCATCTTCCAGTATCAGTTTGGCGCCCCCAGGCAGTTTCTCTTCACCAGGCTGGAAAATAAGCAGGACCGTTCCTCCAAATTCACTTTTCAGTTCCTGCAAAATTCTTGCAGTCCCAAGTAAACAGGCGGTATGTAAATCATGGCCACAGGCATGCATCACCCCTGGATTTAGGCTTTGATAATCCACACCTGTTTCTTCTTTGATGGGAAGGGCATCCATATCGGCTCTTAGGCCAATGACCCTGGTTGAAGGTTTTTCACCTCTTATGATTCCAATAATACCGGTCTGGGCAATGTCTTTTTTTAAATCTATCCCCAGATCTGTAAGTTTTGAAGCAATAAATGCAGAAGTTTTAAATTCATTAAAAGAGAGTTCCGGATGTTGATGCAAAAGGCGCCTTATGGTTAATGTATCGGAGAGATATGTTTCAGTGCAATGTTTTATTCTGTCAATAAGCTTATTCATGAAGTTTTGTTTAAAAAATGAGTCTTAAAAATCTGTGCTGAGGGAGAAGTAAAATACCTGGGGCAGGATAGTACTGTTTTCAATACCCCTGGCCCAATCCAGGCGGATAAAATATCCAAGAAGGGATAAACGTACACCCCAGCCAAAACCTGCAATAATCGGGTCTCGATTTGAATCAAGTTCAACTTCAATTGATTTATTGCTGATGGTCTCGTGGTCATAGCCATTTTTGCCGGAGTAAGGAGAGAGTCCTGTCCAAGCCGAACCTATATCACAAAACCCAACTAACTGAAGATTGGACCAGAAATTTGAACTGATAGGCCTGTTCGCAAAATAGCGGATTATAGGGAAACGGATTTCATTGTTTAGGATTGCAAAACTATTCCCATTTCTTGCATTTTGGATGAATCCCCTCATATCGGTAGCTACAGCCTGGTATGCATAATGTTGGTTTGGACTTACAGAAACTGACTGGTCAAAAGTAGAACCCTTTGACAGGTAAGTCCACCAGTTATCAACACCGCCCAGGTAATAGAGCAGGCGGTTGCGCCCAAAGGAAGTACTTGCTGCAAAACGGCTTGCCCAAATCAGGGTTCTGTGAATTCTTTCATAATGCCTGCAATCAACACCCAGCACAAATAAATCGGATAATTTGTTGTTTATCTGCCAGTATGATTCGCCAAAAGCCTTGGCCCGTGTACCTTCATAAAGATTAATCCCCAGAAATCTGGTATCATCGTAAATATATTCCAGCTTAATCCCATCCCAGTACTTATAATTATTTGAGGTTTTCAGATTTTGCATATCGGTTGAAAGGTTCACGGTACGGTCATAACGGAA
>JAUZOH010000228.1 GCA_030706565.1 Bacteroidota bacterium
AGAAAAATTCCTCTGTGTCTTCTCTGTGTACCTCTGTGTTATTGAATCGATTTATTACACAGAGAACCACAGAGTTTTAACACAGAGTGCCACAGAGAAATCTGTTATAACCCCTTTATACTACTTGCGAAACTTAAATTATTAATGACACCCGTTTAATTTACCTTTGAATAAGTCAATTCATCATTTGTACTCACCACTACAACAAACAGCCACAGAGTTTTTCTCAGTGCAACTCCGTATCTCCTCAGTGTATCTGTGTTATAGCGTTCATATTTAAAATCACACAGAAAGCCACAGAGTTTTTCACTAAGATTTCACAGAGTGGAATTAAAGATATGTTGTGTTAATTCTTTGCTGCTTAGTGCCTTTGCGTGAGAGATGGGTTTCTCGCAAATGACGTCAAGTCGCAAAAAAATCAAAATGGTTTCCTTCAAGTAAACACAGACTTTATTGAGAACAATATCTAACTAAAATCTGGTATATTTCCTCCTTCTCCACCAAAACGAAAATACACCGAAAGCCATCACAAGCAATACAGGAGCCAGGGTATTAATAAGCTGCCATTTCAGCCTGTCCTGAAGAATTGCCTGACGGTCGAGCAAACGTAACTTTATTTGACGAGAGCGGAGCTTCATCAAACCAGATTCATCCGTAAGATAATTAACGGCATTCAGGATAAATTCCTTGTTGCCAAAGGTCTGGCGGGTATATTTATCATATCCGAGAGGAGAAATAAGAGGACCCTGGGCAGACATGCGGACGTCATTACGGATCATGCTCCCGTCGGATATTACAATCATCCTTGTAGGCACACTGACAGGTTTAACCGTTACAGACTGATTGTGTAAAATATTGTTTAACGGACGGTTTTTAAAGGCACTCTGGAACTTCCCTTCTAAAAGCACGCCAATAGTCAGATTAGGCTTGTTGAACTCGTAAGGGTTATGTTTATCAGTTATTTCAGACAAACGAACCAGACAGGGAGCGCTGATGGTTTTGGAATAAGGAGAACTCATCAACAAACAAGTCTTTCGAACAGCAGGATCATCGCCAACGGTATCAATTGTGCTGGGAAATTCAGATTTCAACATATTCAGGTTACGAGAGATAGGATTATTGTCGGGCGGGGATAAAATCGGGAAATACAGCCAGGGAGAAGGTGTCCATTTGGGCTGTTCGCCTACCAATGCCGTATTTACAGGTATAGTATTACATTGCATATCCTGAATCAGGTTAGGATTAATCCTTACCCCATAGCGGAAAAGCTGATCATCCAGGTTTAAGGAATTGACAAATGCCAAAGAAGATCCAAGTGACAAACTATCCATGCTCACATGAACAGGATTGACCAGCCATAAAAGTTTTCCCCCTTTCATCAGGTACTGGTCAAGCACAAATTTTTCATATTCCGAAAAAGCTTTTTGTGGATTTGCAACTATTACAGCCCTGTATGAATCCAGACAATTGATGGCATTGATGGAACCCCTGTCAACCTGATAATAATTAGCCAATTCCCTTGTTATATCGGCTACCTGATATTGATCCAATTCTCCATCTCCTTCCAGAAATGCAACTTTTTGAATTTTTTTCGCACTCAGGCTTTTTATGCAATTAATCAACTCATACTCCAATCCCTGTAAAGAATTATTAAGGTTTTCTTCAGCAGTTAACGACTGGTTATTTTTTAGAAAATTAATAGGCATCTGTAAACTTTTGTAATTCACGATTGCCCCGGGGAACAAGATTTGCTGGGTGTTGGCCCCGTTTTTATCCTTTACCTGCACGTTGGTGGGTTGTAATCCTTTGTTGTAGAGGTCTTCATAAACCTTTTCACGGGCATCCTTATCCGTCTTCTCCGATGGATTGATAAATTCATATTGGAGGTTATCCTTGGACACCACCCTGAATTCATCCAACAAATCTTTAATCGAATTCTGTAATTTTTTGAAACCTATGGGCATGTCCCCATCAAGATATATCTTGATGAATACCACATCGTCCAGATTTTTCAAAACTTCTTTTGATTCCGGGCTAAGCGTATACCGTTTTTCAGAGGTCAAATCGAAACGATGGTAAACAAATGAAGAGATGAAACAAATCAGCAGTATAATGGCTATGGTTAGGGATAACTGAATAATATTTTGTTTCTTTAAATTAAACTGCATAATTTAAATTATAAGATTGAATGATTGTTAAACTTTAAATAAATATTAAGCCCACTTTCTGCTTTGCAGCCTGGTTTTTGTAAAAACGACAAACAGTGCAATAACACTGAGAAAATAAACCACATCCCGGGTATCTATTACACCGCGGCTCATGGATTTGTAATGATCGTTAATACCCAAGCCGGCAATAAAAGTCTGTATATTTTGAAAAATTCCCAATGAGCCTAAGGAATCAAATCCTATATAAAAGAGGAAACACAATAAAACTGCCAGAATAAAAGCCACTATCTGATTATCAGTCAGAGAAGAAGCGAAAACACCAATAGCTGCGTAAATGGCAGCCAGAAAAAACAGGCCGATAAATGAGCCCCAAGTTCCGCCGGTATCAATATTACCCACCGGATTTCCCAACAAATACACCGAAACGAAATAAATCAGCGAAGGCAAGAGTGAAAGTAATACCAATAAAACTGCAGCAAAATATTTTGCCAGTACAATCTGCAAATCCGACAGAGGCTTGGTAAATATCAATTCTATGGTCCCCGATTTCTTTTCTTCGGCAAACATACGCATGGTCACAGCCGGAACCAGGAACAAAAATACCCAGGGGGCTATATAGAACAAACTGTCCAAATTGGCATAGCCGGCATCCAGTATATTCATCTCACCCGGGAATATCCACATAAAAAGTGAGGTAGATAAAAGAAACACTATGATAACAATATAACCGGTAAGAGAACTGAAAAAACCCCTTACCTCTTTACAAAGTAGAGTATACATGTTTTCAAAAAATTTTTCAAAAATAAACTAAATTTAACTTACATGGATAATATTTTTCAACAGTTCTCTGTAAAAGTCTTAAATTTCAAAAAGTTTATAATCAGGTTTTGTAAATTTGCTTACTGTATTGTTTACCTCAAAAACTCATAAATGCTTCTATCTATGGAAATAAAAAAGTTTTTTTACTGTTTATTTGCTTACATTCTAATATGTTGTAGCGGATTTACAACTTCTACGGCCAGAGCAGGAGGAAAAAGTTTCCTGCAATGGGCCGAAACACCGCCTATGGGATGGAACAGCTGGGATTGTTATGGGCCCACAGTCACAGAAAAGGAAGTCAGGGCAAATGCCGACTATATGGCCACAAATCTTAAAAAGTATGGTTGGGAATATATTATTGTTGATATCCGGTGGTATGTGGACAATGATAAGGCGCACGGCTACAACCAAAAGAACCCTGTTTATAATATGGACCAGTATGGCCGTTTTATGCCTTCCATCAAAAGATTTCCCTCAGCCGCTGACGGAAAAGGATTCAGAACTCTGGCCGACTATATGCACAGCAAAGGTTTGAAATTCGGTATACACGTAATGCGGGGCGTACCGGCTGAAGGCATCAGAAGGAACCTGCCTGTGCTGGGAAGCCGGAAAATGTTAAGGGATATCTGCACTCCTGAAGGCCAATGTCAATGGCTCAGGGACATGTATTCTGTTTTGCCGGGTAGTGAAGGTTCGCAGGAATATTATAATTCCATTTTCAAACTCTATGCTTTCTGGGGGGTTGATTATGTAAAGGTTGACGATTTATCCTCTCCTTATCACCTCCAGGAAATCGATATGATCCGGAAGGCCATTGACAACTGTGGACGGAAAATTGTTTTGAGTACCTCACCCGGACCGGCTCCTATTGCAATGGCAGAGCACCTGAAAGAACACGCCAATTTGTGGAGAATTTGCGATGATTTCTGGGATGACTGGCAGCCCTTAAAGAAGAATTTCGATTACTGCAACGAATGGTCGGCTCATATTGGCTCAGGACATTGGCCGGATGCGGATATGCTCCCGCTTGGCAGAATTGGGATCAGGGCTGAAAGAGGCGACGACCGCATGAGCAAATTCACCCGTGACGAGCAGTATACCCTGATGACCCTCTGTTCCATCTTCCGTTCTCCTCTGATGTTTGGCGGTGACCTGCCCAGTAATGACGGCTTCACTTTGTCGCTTCTGACCAACGACGAAGTATTGTACGTCAATCAGCACAGCATCAACAATAAACAATTATACAGAAACGGGGATATCATTGTCTGGACAGCCAATGATCCCAAATCCAAAGACACCTACCTAGCAGTTTTCAACGCTTCCGAACAGGATAATGTAAAAATACCGGTAAGTTTCGATCAGCTTGGACTGAAAAAATCATGCAGTGTCCGCGATTTATGGGCAAAAAAGGACCTGGGCTCTTATACAAATGAATTTGAACCAACCCTTCCCAAACATGGTGCCGGTTTATACAAAATACACGGGAAAAAGAAAAAGTAGCAACCATACCATAAATCAAAAAAAAACCTGCCGGATGGCAGGTTTTTTTTTGATATCAATTTCAATTTTCGATTATTTGCTTTCCTTGATTGCAGCCTGTGCCGCAGCCAAACGTGCAATAGGTACACGGAATGGCGAACAACTGACGTAGTTCATTCCTGCACGGTGGCAAAATTCAACGGTATTGGGTTCACCACCATGTTCACCGCAGATACCCACGCTTAATTCAGGACGGGTTTTTCTGCCTCTTTCAACAGCCAGTTGAATAAGCTGGCCAACACCTTCCTGATCGAGAACCTGGAAAGGATCATTAGGCAGAATATGTTTGTCGATATATGTCGGCAGGAACTTACCGGCATCATCACGGGAATAACCGAAAGTCATCTGGGTCAAATCGTTAGTACCAAATGAGAAAAATTCAGCGCTTTGGGCAACCTGATCAGCCATCAAAGCAGCACGGGGGATTTCAATCATGGTACCTACTTCATATTTGATCTTGGCATTCTTTTCAGCAAATACTTTTTCAGCGGTTTCCCTGATGATTTCTTCCTGTAACTGGAATTCTTTTGCAGTACCGATCAGAGGGATCATAATTTCAGGAATTACGATAATTCCTTTAGCCTGAAGGTTGAGTGCGGCTTCAATAATAGCGCGTGCCTGCATTTCAGTAATTTCGGGATAAGTAATACCCAAACGGCAACCTCTGTGGCCCAACATAGGATTGAATTCAGCCAGGCTGTTAACTTTTTGTTTGATACTTTCAACAGAAATGCCCATTTCATCAGCCATTTCTTTCTGATTGGCATCCTCATGCGGAACAAATTCGTGCAGAGGCGGATCAAGCAAACGAATGATTACAGGCAATCCTTCCATAGCTTCGAATATGCCTTCGAAATCGCCACGCTGGATAGGTAAAAGTTTTTCCAATGCTTTTCTCCTTCCGGTTTCATCATCAGCCAGAATCATTTCACGCATGGCCTTGATACGGTCGCCATCGAAGAACATGTGTTCAGTACGGCAAAGTCCAATACCTTTGGCGCCGAAATTGCGGGCAATCTTGGCATCACGAGGGGTATCGGCATTGGTACGGACATGCATCCTGGTATATTTATCGGCAAGTTTCATGATTTCGGAGAAATCGCCGCTCATTTCAGGAGAAATGGTGGCAATCTTGCCTTCATAAACTTTTCCTGTAGAACCGTCTAATGAAATCCAATCGCCTTCCTTGAAAACTTTTCCGCTTGCAGTCAAGGTTCTTGCTTTGTAATCAACAACAATACTTCCGGCACCAGAAACACAGCATTTACCCATACCACGGGCAACAACAGCAGCATGCGAGGTCATACCGCCGCGGGCAGTCAAAATACCTTCAGCAACATGCATACCTTTCAAATCTTCAGGAGAAGTTTCGAGCCTTACCAGCAATACTTTCTTACCCTTATCAGCCCATTTCTCAGCTTCATCAGCAAAGAAAACAATCTGGCCTGAAGCAGCACCCGGGGATGCAGGCAAACCTTTAGCAATCTCGGTAGCATTTGCAAGAGCTTTCTTATCGAAAACCGGGTGCAA
>JAUZOH010000229.1 GCA_030706565.1 Bacteroidota bacterium
AAATGGTTCAAATGGTTCAAAATTTCCCGGGTGCCGGGGTGAATTTTTCACCTTTTTACCCCCTATGCCTTAAAAAGGGGTAATAACAGGCCGGGGAAAGTTTTCTGGGAAATGAGTTTAAAATTGCTGTTAAATATAATATCCAGGATCAAAAAAATCAATATCACCGGCCGTCAATTTATCACAAACCGGTTATAGCCCATTTTTAAGGGGTGTGGGGTAAATTAGAGATGGAATGAATTGATTTAAAACGCTTCGCGAGAAATATTTCTTTGTGAACCTTGTGTAATCCTTGTGTCCATTGTGGTTAGAGATAGTTTAAGATGGTTCAAAAGTTCAAAGGGTTTAAAGTTTCGGATAAGGTAGAAAACAGGGAGGACAGATCAAATCTATTTTCCCGTGGGTCATCAAATCAAACTCTCTCCAATCAATAACCAGAATCCTGTTATAACTCCTTTTTACTACTTGCGAAACTTCAATACTTTATTTTCAGGTCAATTGTGTCCAGCTTTTTATGAATCAAGAAATAAAATTTCCGTTTTTTGTTTCTCCCCTAAAAAAAAATTTTTCCTTTCCCTAAACTCAAATCAGGATTTACTTTTCATCTCCTGCAGGCAACAATCGATAAACTTTTCCATGGGCAAACTTCATATTTCCCAAAAAGTTACTTGTATATTTTTCTAAATAAGGTTTAATTTATCTAAATAAAGTTGTACCTTTGCACCCCAATAAAATTTGATATGTTCTATAGTAATCACATTAATTCCAGGGACAAATATTCCCTTCTCCATAAGCTCCAGAAATTTAGGCGTGGCTTGAAATAGTTTTCCCTCTCCATCTTTTTATCACCATATTTTTATAGTTAAAACTTTATTTAAATTTTTTATTTTTCATGCAAGAAATTAGGAATGTTGCTATTATTGCACACGTTGATCATGGTAAGACTACATTAGTTGATAAAATATTAATCCAAACAAAACTTTTCAAAGAATTTGAAGAACCGGGAGAATTGATCCTGGATAATAACCCGTTGGAAAGAGAACGGGGAATCACCATTGTTTCAAAGAATGTTGCTGTTCAATATAAAGATGTTAAGATAAATATCATTGATACACCTGGCCATGCCGATTTTGGAGGTGAAGTGGAACGTGTGCTGAATATGGCTGACGGAGCTATTTTGCTGGTAGATGCATTCGAAGGGACCATGCCCCAGACCCGGTTTGTACTTGAAAAAGCTTTAAAACTTGGCCTTAAACCCATTGTTGTCATCAATAAGGTTGACAAGCCCAACTGCCGTCCCGAAGAAGTCCAGGAGCAGGTTTTTGACCTGATGTTCAACTTAGGAGCTACCGAAGATCAACTTGACTTCCCAACGGTTTACGGTTCGGCAAAAGAAGGATGGATGTCCGATAACTGGAAAAAACCGACGGAAAATATCAATGCCCTGCTGGACGACATCATTAAATATATCCCTGCTCCAAAAGTACTGAAAGGTACACCGCAAATGTTAATTTCCAACCTGGATTATTCCAGTTATGTAGGTCGTATTGCAGTTGGCCGGGTACACAGGGGGGAACTTAAAACCGGGATGAATATATCCCTCGTAAAAAGGGACAAATCGATCGTACATACCAAAATCAAAGAATTACTGGTATATCAGGGTTTGGCAAAGAAAAGAGTTGAAAGCGTTTCCTCAGGTGAAATTTGTTCTTTAGTGGGTATTGAAAACTTCGGCATTGGGGATACCGTTGCAGATTATGAGAATCCTGAAGCTTTGGATAGTATTGCAATTGATGAACCGACCATGAGTATGGTATTCACCATCAATAATTCCCCTTTCTTCGGGAAGGACGGCAAATATGTAACCTCAAGGCATATCAAAGAAAGGTTGGATAAGGAACTAGAAAAGAACCTTGCCCTCCGTGTGGAACAATCGTTCAACAGTACGGATTCCTTTGTGGTATATGGCCGTGGTGTATTGCACCTTTCCATTTTGATTGAAACCATGAGAAGGGAAGGATATGAATTGCAGGTTGGCCAACCTCAGGTAATCATTAAAGAAATTGGCGGCGAAAAATGCGAGCCAATAGAAGACATGTCCATTGACTTACCCGAAGAATTTTCCGGAAAAGCCATTGAAATGGTGAACAAGCGCAAGGGGACAATGACCAACATGGAACGTAAAGGTGACCGTATCCATCTTGAATTCGAGATTCCATCTCGCGGTATCATCGGATTGAGAAGCAATTTACTGACAGCAACCGGTGGCGAAGCCATCATGTCGCATGTATTTAAAGATTTTGAGCCCTACAAAGGTGAAATTGAGAGACGTATAAACGGATCGCTCATTGCAATGGAAACAGGCACAGCTATAGCCTATGCGCTCAATAAACTGCAGGACAGGGGCAAGTTCTTTATTGATGAAGGAGAAGAAATTTATGCCGGACAAGTCATAGGGGAAAATACCCGTCCCGGGGATATTGTCATCAATATAAACAAAACTAAAAAACTCTCGAACATGCGTGCTGCCGGTTCGGACGAAAAAGTGAAAATAGCCCCTGCCATTAAATTCTCACTGGAAGAAGCCCTGGAATATATTCAGGAAGATGAATACGTGGAAATCACCCCGCACAATATAAGGCTGCGCAAGATAATTCTGAATGAAACGGAAAGGAAGAGAAGCAGGATGCAGATGCAAGAAACTGAAGTGGCAGGAGTATAGTTAATCCTGCCCCTGCAGATTGAGGACATCCTCAATGGTTTCAATCATGCTGTCAATGAAATATTCGTCTTTTGAGATGTAGCGTGTAGCGCCATTTTTCATGAATTCATCAATCAAATCCTTGTCAGGTTGCTGGGAAAGAATAATGATAGGGATATCTTTGCGCATTTTATGGATGGTTTTAAGTGCTTCCATACCACTCATGGCTCCCGTATTGTAAGTGCTTAAAATATGATCCAGAACAATAATGGATGGATTTTCATCCAAATGGGCTATACAATCTTCTCCCGAAAAAAAAGTATGAACCTGACAACCTTCCCTGCTCTTAAAAGTATATTCCATTAAATGCAAAATCATCTTATCATCGTCGACAAAAAATATTAATTTATTTTCCATCTCTCTCTTCGATATTATTTTTGGAAACCATAGTTAACGTGAAAAGAATACAAAATTTTGATTTAATAACGGTTTACTAAATTAGGAATTTGTTTGAAAGAATGAAATAATATTCAGTGTTTTTTCTCATCAATCAATTTTAATTTCCTGAAAATCATTATCCACGGGCATTCCCATCTGCCTTTAAATTATTTTGTTATGAGGCAGATAATTCATTCATATATATCCTGCAAATATCACGGGTAGTTTGTTTCAGGGGTAAAAAATCCATCCCCATTGCTTCCTTGATTTTCAAGTTCGAGACATAAACTTTTTTCACGGCAGACCTGGCCATTTCTTTGGATAAAAATTGCTTGCCAAAAAACAACTTACTTCTAAGCCAGTCAAGGCGCCATACAGCTTGCAGTATAAATTTAGTAGCCTTATATTGAGGAAGAGGTTTGTTAAAATTAGTGGCAATCATTGAAAACAAATCCTTATAGCCGGTATTTTCCGCAGAAACGATAAAACGCTGTCCGGAAATGTCACTGTTCATCAGCAAAACCATTGACTTCACCACATCTCTGACATCCACATAAGCAGTTACTCCCGAAGAGTAAAATTTCATTCCTTTATAAACAGCCGGGAATATGCTGGAACTCCCCTTTTCCCAATTCCCCGGTCCAAGAATGATAGAAGGATTTACAATCACAGCCTTCAGTCCTTCGACTATTCCGCGCCATACCTCCATTTCAGCATAATACTTACTTATAGAATAAGCCGAATTATCTTTTGCTGGTTTCCATTGATCTTCTTCGCAGGCAGGATCGCCATTTGCAGAAGGGCCCACAGCCGCAATAGAACTGACATAGCACAATTTATCAATTCCCGTTTCAAGTGCAGCGTTGACAACATTAGCCGTACCCTGAATGTTGACCTGCATCATTTTTTCCCTATCTTCCCGGGCAAATGAAACAAATCCGGCCACGTGGTATACAAGGCTTACCCCTTTCATGGCCTGTTCAAGCGACAGGTAATCGAGGGTATCCCCCTTAACCCATTCAATCTTATCGAAAAGGGCTTGGGGATCATTGCTGTAATAGCCGAAAGTTTTTAAAACTTCAGCCTTACGGCTTTCTGTCCTGAAAAGGGCCCTGACCTTCTCCCCTTTCCCTGCCAATTCGAACAAAAGATGCGATCCGAGTAATCCAGTTCCTCCTGTTACAAAAATCATAAAATTAAATTATGGGGTAATTAATAAACATATTATTTCTTTGTATCGGTTGCTTGCTCCCAAATCAGTTTTTTCCCAAATCCCAGCCTGTTATCGGTCATTTTTATATAAGTCAGGGATAATATCCAGAGGTTGGTTTTCATCAGCACAGCATAAGGAAAACGTTTCAGATAGGCATTTTTCGCCTGGTCACCCACCACACCAGAGGCCTTTTCCAATATCCCCCGGAACTGCAAGCCCTGAATTTTACCCACTATATTCGTTTCCAGGACGACAGAACCCGCCACCTTATTTTGCTGCAACGCATATTGAGCATGCCGGGTATCCTCATCCGAGGTAAAAACAAAGGCATTCAAATCTTCCAAGTATGCATAGAAACAATTTGCACACCATGGGAAATGATCATCCGTTGAGACGGCCAGAGTAAGGACATGATGCCGCGACAAAAAATCGACTATGCGCTTTTCAGGAAGGCTCATGCAATCTATTTTATAGAAGAACCGTTTTCCGTATGGCTTTCAGGAAGCATGAACTTCAATTTCCCGTCTTTATCTTCGGCCATTAAAATCATCCCTTTCGATTCAATGCCCCTGAGGTTCCTTGGCTCGAGGTTCACCAGGACACTAACCTGTTTGCCGATAATTTCCTCCGGGCTAAAATGTTCGGCAATGCCTGATACCACCGTTCTCACATCAACACCTGTATCAATTTTCAGCTTAAGCAACTTTTTGGTTTTGGCCACTTTTTCAGCTTCGAGAATAGTACCCACCCGGATATCCATCTTCGAAAAATCCTCATAAGAAACAGGATCTTTCATGGGTTCTACCTTGGCATTGTTCTTTTCATTTTCCAACTTCGACTGTTGAAGCTTTTGAATCTGCTTTTCAATTTCCTCATCTTCGATTTTGGTGAAAAGCAAAGAAGGTTTGTTAAGGACATGGCCAACTTCCAGCAAAGACTTTTCGCCTATTTTCTTCCAGGAGAATTTCTCAATATTAAGCAGCTGAAGCAATTTTGCTGAAGTAAAAGGCAGGAAAGGTTCGACCAACATGGAGAGATTTGCAGTAATCTGCAAAGAGACATTCAGGATAGTCCCTACCCGTTTCATATCGGTTTTAACCAGTTTCCAGGGTTCTGTATCCGTCAGGTACTTATTTCCCAAGCGGGCCAAGTCCATAGCGAACTTCAAAGCTTCGCGGAAACGGTAATTTTCGATGCTGTTTTCTACATTTTCCCTGATCTTCGATATCTCCTCCAGAGTCTGGCTGTCCAAAGCGGTGAGGTTGTCAATTTCAGGCACTTTTCCTCCAAAATGTTTCCCGGTCAGAACAAGAGTCCGGTTCACGAAATTCCCCAGGATAGCGACCAGCTCATTGTTGTTGCGGTTTTGAAAATCTTTCCAGGTAAAATCATTATCCTTTGTTTCAGGAGCATTGGCACAAAGGGCATAGCGCAATACATCCTGTTTATCTTTGAAATCGATCAAATATTCATTAAGCCAGACAGCCCAGTTGCGGGAAGTCGAAATTTTATCCCCCTCCAGGTTCAAAAACTCATTGGCAGGTACATTATCGGGCAGGATATATGAACCGTCGGCCTTCAGCATGGAAGGGAAAATGATGCAATGGAAAACGATATTGTCTTTCCCGATAAAATGGACCAGCTTGGT
>JAUZOH010000230.1 GCA_030706565.1 Bacteroidota bacterium
CCTGAAAAAAAATGATTGGGCAGATTTTATTGTGGTAAATAATTTAAAGGATTTTATAATCCTGCAGACTTATATTAAAGGTAAACCTCTGATCAAAAATGAGGCTTTAAAAAATGAAGAATTAAAGCCTGTTTTATTAAATAATTTTAATGCCGGATATATAAATCCAGAAGATATAAAAGTTGAATTTGTATCCGATTCAATGAATGTCATTGAGGCTTTTGACGGTGAATTGACTACAAAAAAGATATCTGTAAAACCTTTTGTGAAAAATAACCTGGTGGTTTCTGATCTGGATAATGATATTTTAAAATTGGTCGTAGTAAACCGGTATCAAAATCAAAAACCTAAGGTAGGATTTTTAAAAAATTTTGGCCTAAAAAAAGGAGCTTTGGCAAGCAGTATTGCCCATGATAGTCACAATATCATAGCAGTTGGTGCAAATGATGACGATATTTGCGCTGCAATTAATTCTTTGGTAGAAAATAAAGGAGGTATTGTTGCTCAAAATGGCAACGATATTTCATTGCTGCCTTTACCCGTGGGCGGGTTAATGTCGTATGAGGGACTTGAAATTATAGCTGAAAAGTATAAAGGTTTAAACAAAAAAGCCTGGGAATTTGGATGCAAGTTTAATGCACCTTTTATGACCTTATCATTTTTATCCTTGCTGGTAATCCCTGAAATTAAATTAGGCGACAGGGGACTTTTTGATGTCAATAAATTTGAATTTATCCCACTTTTTAATTAATTATTTTTCAAAAATAGTGAAATATTTTCCGCTGAATTAAAATTGTATGGAAGTTGCTAATAAAAATATTGATCATTTAAAAGAATTGGTCAAGGTTTTACCTGACAAGCCCGGAATATATCAATACTTTGATAAAAACGGAACTATAATTTATGTTGGAAAGGCAAAAAAACTTAAAAAAAGAGTTTCTTCTTATTTTAATAGAAATCATTACGACAACAATAAATTAAAAGTACTTGTAAGTAAAATTGTAGATATTAAACATATTGTTGTCAATACTGAAACAGATGCCTTATTATTAGAAAATAACCTAATTAAAAAATATCAGCCTCGGTATAATATTTTATTAAAGGATGATAAAACTTATCCATGGATTTGTGTAAAAAATGAAAACTTTCCAAGAGTTTTTTTAACAAGAAGAAAAGAGAATGATGGTTCTCAGTATTTTGGCCCTTATACTTCGATAGGTATGATACGCAATCTTCTTAAACTGATAAAAGCGCTTTATAAACCAAGAATATGTAATTATGCGTTAACTCTTGAAAATATAAAACAACATAAATTTAAGGCTTGCCTGGAATATCATATTGGAAATTGCCTGGCACCCTGCATAGGTTTACAGAGCTTGGAAGATTATAATTCTGCTGTTCAGCATATTAAAAGTATTTTAAAAGGGAATCTTACTGAAGTAATTGACTATCTGGAAAATGAAATGAATATCCTGGCTTCTGAGTTAAAATATGAGCAGGCTAAATTGGTTAAAGATCAGATTGAAATCTTGAAAAATTATCAGAGTAAATCAACAATAGTCAATCCGGATATTACCAATGTTGATGTCTTTTCAATTGACAGGGAAAAGAATTTTGCCATTGTAAATTATTTAAGAATTATTCATGGAGCAATCATTCAGGCCCATACATTGGAAATCGATACTCAGCTGGATGAAGACATAAATGATCTTCTTTTAACCGCCATCGTGGAACTAAGGGAAAGATATAATAGTATGTCAAGGGAAATTATTGTTCCTTTTCAACCGGATATTGAAGTTGAAGGGGCTAAATATTTGATACCTAAAATGGGTGATAAGAAGAAGCTGCTGGAATTATCCGAGAGGAATGTTAAATATTATAAATTGGAGAGACAAAAGAGGATTGATGAAAAAATTGGAAATAATAAAGTTCTGAATTTGTTAAAGACAATTCAGAACGATTTGCATTTAAATGAACTTCCCAAACAAATTGAATGTTTTGATAATTCAAATATCCAGGGGACCAATCCTGTTGGTTCGTGCGTTGTATTTATTAATGGGAAGCCGGCAAAGCGGCTGTATCGTCATTTTAATATAAAAACAGTTGAAGGGCCTAATGATTTTGCTTCCATGGAAGAAACCGTTTATAGGCGCTATAAAAGGTTATTGGACGAAGGGCAGCCTTTACCTCAACTGGTTGTAGTAGATGGAGGGAAAGGACAACTGAGTGCTGCAATGAAAAGTCTTGAAAAACTTAATCTGCGGGGGAAAATTGCAATTATCGGAATTGCTAAAAAACTGGAAGAAATATATTTCCCCGACGATTCAGTACCTATTTACCTGGATAAGAATTCATTATCTTTAAAAACCATTCAACAGCTGCGGGATGAAGCACACCGGTTTGGGATTACTTTTCATCGTCAGAAACGGTCTAATTCCATGATTCATTCTGAGCTTGATAATATCCAGGGAATAGGAGTGAAGAATGCCAAAAAACTGATAGAGGGATTTTCGACTGTGGCTAAAATAAAAACTGCTTCAATAAATGAATTGGAATCAG
The DNA here is from genome assembly GCA_030706565.1 of Bacteroidota bacterium. Taxonomy (NCBI): domain Bacteria; kingdom Pseudomonadati; phylum Bacteroidota; species Bacteroidota bacterium. The sequence continues at coordinate 2,560 of JAUZOH010000230.1, forward strand.
TTTTAGGAAAGTCAAAAGCACAGATTGTTTATGAATATTTTCAAAAATCTGGGGAGAAATAAGTTTATTTTTCTCTTTCTGTTGTAAAGTTTACAAATTGAATAAGTGAAAGCTTGGATTCATTATCCGGGAAAGTATTTAATAAATCCAGGGCTTTGTTTTTATATTCGTTCATTTTCTTTGAAGTATAATCAATCCCTCCGCTGGCAATAACAAAATCTATGACCTGAGGTAATTTTGAAGAATCCCGTTTGACTTTCTTAATAATTTGAATCATTGATTTTTTCGTAGAATAGGAAGCATTTTCCAGGGCATAAATTAAGGGGAGAGTCATTTTTTGTTCTTTAATATCATTGCCGGTAGGTTTCCCTAAAAGGCCTGTATTCTGATAATCGAGCAAATCATCTTTCATTTGAAAGGCAATACCCACATTGGTGCCGAATTGTTTCATGGCCTCAATTATCTGGTTGTCGGCATGTACGGAACTTGTCCCACTGGCAGCGCAGGCTGCAAGCAGGGCAGCTGTTTTCTTCTCTATTATATCCAGATATTGGCTTTCTGTAAGCATAAATTTCCTGGCATGTTCCAACTGAAGGAGTTCACCTTCGCTCATTTCTTTCACAGCATGCGAGACAATTTCCAGGATTTCCATTTCCTTGTTATTTACCGCCAGAAGAAGACCCTGGGCCAGTAAATAATCTCCGACCAAAACCGAAATTTTTGATTTCCATAAGGCATAAACAGAGAAGAATCCGCGGCGGTAATTGGAATCATCCACTATGTCATCATGAACCAAAGTCGCTGTATGAAGCAGTTCAATCAGCGAAGCTGCTGTATAGGTAGATTGGTTTATTTCACCATGCATTTTTGCTGAAAGGAAAACCATGATAGGTCGCATTTGCTTCCCTTTGCGCTGATACAGATAATTGGTTATAATGCTTAAAAGTGGACTCTGGTTGTGCATAGCTGCTTTAAATAATTTCTGAAAATTATTCATCTCTTCAGCTATAGGCGCCTTAATTTTTTCAATAGAAGACATCAAATTCCTTTTTGGTTAAAAGATTGTGTTTAATCGACTTTCATAACTAAGTAATTGATTAACACAATATTCCTTGTAAAATTAATATAAAGATTAAATTAAATACAAAAGACAATAAATTTTTATATTTGCACAAGCATCACTAAAAATAAATTAAACTGTCTTGTTTTAACTACCCTGCAAAGATAAAAATTCAGGATTGTTCTGACTGTCCAAATCATACAAAGACTTAAATTTATATAAAAGATAATTTATACTTTTCCTTAGTGCCTTTTATTTGTTCGTTATGTTAAAAATTAGAGTTACAAAATTATTCACTTTCGAGATGGCCCATGCCTTATGGAATTATGATGGTGCCTGCAGAAATATTCACGGTCATTCTTATAAACTTTATATTACCATTATTGGGGAACCCTGTACGGATACGTCAAATCCTAAGCTTGGGATGGTCATGGATTTTGGAGACCTGAAGAGGATAGTCCATGAGGAAATAGTTTCTAAATTTGATCATTCTGTTGTAATCGGAATGCAATCCCATCACAAGTTTCTGGAAAATGTGGAGCAGATGTTCGATAAATACTATGTGCTGGATTATCAACCAACATGCGAAAATCTGGTCAGCGATATCGCAAAACGAATACAAAAAAGATTGCCTGAAAAGGTTAGCCTGTTCAGTGTGAAGTTGGCCGAAACGGCTACCTCTTATGCCGAATGGTTTGCCTCAGATAACCAATAATTTTAGGGACTAAAATTTAAACTATGAAAAAACTATTTCTTCTGGATGCTTATGCTTTGATTTTTCGTTCCTATTATGCTTTTATAAATAATCCCAGGTATAACTCAAAAGGAGTCAATACTTCCGCGATTTTTGGTTTTACAAATACTTTGGATGAAGTACTCCGGAAAGAAGCACCTACTCATATTGCCGTCGTTTTTGATCCGCCTCCTCCTACATTCCGGCATAAGATGTTCGATCAATATAAGGCCAACCGGCAATCCACCCCTGAAGATATACGGAAGGCTGTCCCTTACATAAAAAGAATTATCGATGGTTATAATATCCCCATTATTCAGGTTGATGGTTTTGAGGCTGATGATGTAATCGGAACACTGGCCAAGAAATTTGAGAAAGAAGGTTTTACTGTGTATATGATGACGCCTGATAAGGATTATTCACAGCTGGTGTCGGATCATATTTTTGTTTATAAACCCCGGACCAATGGAAATAGTGCTGACATTTTAGGTAAGCCAGAAGTTAAAAGGGATTTCCTTGTAGATCAGCCGGAACTGGTAGCCGATATTCTGGCCTTATGGGGAGATGCTTCGGATAATATCCCGGGAGCACCGGGAATTGGTGAAAAAACGGCCAAGAAGCTGGTTTCAGAATTTGGGAGTGTTGAAAATATTATTGCTAATGCTCAAAAACTTAAGGGAAAGCAAAAAGATATTATCCTGAATAATCAGGAAGTAATTGCATTGTCAAAAAAGCTGACTTCAATTGTACTTGATGTTCCGGTTGAAATATCGGAAAAAGAACTGGAAAAGGTCAATATGGACAGGGTGAAACTGCAGGAAATCTTTGATGAGCTTGAATTTAAAAATTTGGCAAACAGGATTTTAAATTCAGGAATTGCAGCCAAGGCTTCAGTCATTCAGGGTTCACTTTTTCCCGAAGAAACGCCTCAGGAACTTACTGTTTCTGTGGCCAGTTCTTTAAAAACTATTAAAGATATTGAACATTCTTACTTTCTTGTTAATGAAAAAGCAGAAAGGGAAAAGTTAATCGGACTTTTAAAGGGGCAGAAAGAATTTTGTTTTGATACCGAAACAACCGGACTGGATCCACACAGCGCCGAACTGGTTGGCATATCTTTTTGTTTTCAGGCACTGCAGGCCTGGTATCTTCCTGTTCCGGAAAATAGAGAGGAGGCTTTAAATTTATTAAAAGAGTTTAAAGGACTTTTTGAGAATGAAAAAATCCGGAAAGTTGGACAGAACATAAAGTTCGATATTTTGATGCTTAAGGATTATGGTATTGAAGTGAAAGGCGAAATTTTTGATACCATGATTGCCCATTATCTGATTCAGCCTGAGTTGCGGCATAATATGAATTATCTTTCAGAAATATACCTTCACTATGATCCTGTCCATATTGAAAGTCTGATTGGAAAAGCGGGAAAGGACCAGAAAAGTATGCGACAGGTTCCTGTTGAAACCATCAAGGAATATTGCTGCGAAGATTCTGATGTTACTTATCAGTTAAAGGAGATTCTGGAAAAGGAATTAAAAGAAAAGGCTTTTATTGAGCTGGCTGAAAAGGTTGAATTTCCTCTGATTTATACTTTGGCCCAGATGGAGTGGAACGGAATGAAACTGGATGTGCCGACTTTATC
>JAUZOH010000231.1 GCA_030706565.1 Bacteroidota bacterium
AGAGGAGATTGCTATTATGGTGAAAGGATTTATGACAAGGCAATAAATGATTATACCACAGCTTTATCAAATAAAGGCAACAAATTAGATAAACAATTATTATATCAGACCTATTACAACAGAGGCCAGGTTTACTTTAGAACCAATCAATACCAGTCAGCCATTGATGATTTTAATCAGGCCATTACGCTGGCCAATGATGCACACCAAAATGTAACCACTATTCACAGCTGGCGAGCAATGGCTTATATGAACACCAAAAATTTTCCGGAAGTCATCAATGATTTTGATATATACCTAGCCGCAAATCCGAATGACTTGTCCGGTGTATTTTACCAGGGCTTTGCTTATATGAAAAATGGAGAAACGGAAAAAGCGAGAGCCAACGCATCGAGATTGATAGAGGCCGATCCAACCAATGAAGTATTCTTCTCCGGAAGTCGAATGATGGAAATATACAATCTTGATACAAGGAGGATGAAATCGAAACAACTGGTAAATGAAGCAAATACTTTAATAGCAGAAGAAAAATCAGCGTCCTCTAAAGTACTGGCCAACATGAAACTGGCCGATGCATTTAAAAATCTTGATACGGCATGGCTATATGCTCCGGGTATTTCTGCAGAAGAAAAGGATTTAAAGGATTCCATCCTAAATGATATTTTCATTGTTTATTCTAAATTGAAGACTAAACCTGAAATCTCAGAATTTGTCAGGAAGTATGCCGTTCAGGCCTCAGGTGCCACTAAGGAAAGAAAGTATGATGAAGCAATCGGTTTATGGTCAAAGGTTCTGAGAATATCCCCTTATTACCCAATGGCTTATTACAACCGTGCCCTGCTCTTTGCTCTGAAAGAAGATTATAGAAGCAGCATCTCGGACATGCAGAATTATTTGAATTTATTGCCCGAGGCTTCCGACGCCCGTACTGCAAAAGACAAAATTTATGAATGGGAAGGAAAATTAAAAGAGGCTCCCGTAGCCCAGACCCAGGAAGCCCCTCATCAATATGAAGCCATTAATACCATTCTTTCCCCAAAATATTCTGCAGGCAATTTCCATTTTGCAATGGGTTTTGGCGGCAGCCTGGGCGTTCAATTTGACAAGAATAGTTCCTTAGGTGATTATTGGTCTCAGGAAACATCTTCGGCAAATGTTAACCAAAAATATTCGGGCAGTATACCCCTACTGTATTCTGGCGATATTGAAATAATTTGCAAACCCCTGAAAAGATTTGGATTAGGGGCATTTGGAAAATGGACCGGGGGAATTGGAACCAAGGCTGATGTATCCGGGACAAAGTATATACTAAACATGGGATGCTTTCAATATGGAGGCCTTGCACGTTTTTATTTCATGGTAAACGACTTGCAGAAAAAGCCCGACCTTTATCTCCAATATGCTTTAGGACAAACCTCATTAAATGGCTATTACGGGGTTGCCACGATGAGCGGTATCGTTTACAACTATTCCTACCTGAAGGATCTAAGCGGTTCAGGCCCTTATAACAGTTTCGGAATCGGAATGGGCGGAAAAATTTCCAAACACGGATACTTAACTCTTTCACTGGATTATCTCAGCTCAAAGATTGATGAAATCACTTATAACATAATGACTGATACAGGAGATAAATCGCAGGAAGGGAAAAGCGGAACAATCAAAAACAATTCCGATGGATCAAACATCACGGCAAATTACAAAGGAATGGTAATGAAAATTCTGTTTGGATTTTGTTTCTAAAAAAGGTGTAATGTTCTATTCTTAAGGTTAGAATAGAACATTACACCCTTCAAGGTAGTATCAGATTGCAAATGTTACTGTCATGCAGATATCCTAAAATGGATCCGCTGCCTGCGAGTAAAGAAATTTCCATACATGGTTCACTTTTATAATAACGAAGAATCTAAAACCTTTGAATGGTTGGCCGTCATCAGCACCAGCCGGAACCCAAAAATTTGGACTGAAAAAACTGAAAGATAAAAAACGGTTTAATTTATTTCAAGGGTTTCCTTTTACAGTTTTGATAAAATATTCGATTTGTTTTCTAATGTCATCGTTAAGTCTCTAAAGGCTGATCATTGGCTCCTTGATCATGTTTCTGTTACTACGAAAACCTATTCGTTTAAAACGTGTGTCGACAAGGATAAAGCACATAACAAACCACTACAAGCCACGTTTAACGAGCCTTTTACAAATCCTATCGTTCATAATAACAAATTGGCTCAAACATTACAATTTATGTAAGGTGCAATATATGGCAGGGCATCGTTTTGTTAGTTCAACCGAAAGGTACAGGACTGATAATTTAGAGGATTTGCAAAAAGAGTTGGAAAATATCACCCACCTAAATGAAACGATATGAAAGAAATGAACGTACAAATTTGTAAATTTGTACCAAGTTGGTACGCATTAAAACTAAAAGACATGTTAGTAATAAGTAGTAGGGAACTTAGGCAAAATCAAAAAATGTACTTTGAAAAAGCCGATAAAGGTGAACAAATTATTATTCAACGTGGGAAGGATAAAGCTTATGCCTTAACCCCTGTTAGTGAGGATGATATTTATTTTAATGCCGAAATGGTAAAAAAAATAAAACTAAGCATCGAACAGGTAGAGCAAGGAAAAGTAAAGAAGGTTACAACCCCTAAAGGGATAAGCGATTTATTAGGATTGTGAGCTATACATTAGAGTTTTCAGAAACAGCTTTAGAGGATATAGAAAAACACAAAAAATCCAGGGACAAAGCTGTTTTAAAGAAAATAGAAAAATTGCTCAATGAGTTGATGGAACCCCCTACTACCGGAACAGGTCAACCAGAATTGTTAAAACACGACCTTGCAGGCTTATACTCCCGTAGAATAAATAAAAAACACCGGTTGGTTTACTCAATTAACCACGAAGTTGTTACGGTTCATGTATTGACTGCCTGGTCACATTATGGAGATAAATAAAAGCTCTTCAAAATACCCACGATTGAAGAGCAACACCGGGATACTTTGGTTAACATAAAAAAATACACTTCAAATTCTTCTTCGAAAATTCATTGAAGTCTGGTAATGAAGATTACATCTGGTTGAGCTCCTCTTTGCATTGAGGGAGAAATTACGCAACCTAGTACGCGACATAGCAGGTTTTTGTAAATGAGGCGGGAGCACAAAGAATGTTGCAGGCAGGTTAAGGTTATTGTAGTCTTTCTAAGATCAAAGTCAGATAGAACTAATCCGGTTTTTCTATTTTTAATTCGCACAATTCCATAATATTCAGCATCCGGAAACAGATATCTGAAATGTACTCAATGTGGGAATTATGGAAATGACCATAAAACCAATGTACCAACGGATGTCCATCCTGTAACAAATAATTATAGATCTCATCCATTACGGCTCGTTCTTGTTTTATATCGTTTTTCAGTTTTTCATCTTGAAAAAGCCAGCCTTCAATGTCCGATTTATTTAAGGGCATGCAAAATGACGGGGAAGTATGAGTAACAACGTTATCTATTAGAATACCATTGGCTTTTAATTCAGACAAAGCTATTGAATCGAACTTCGGCATTTCGTTTTCCCAGTAGCATTTAACGTTTTTGCGCCCTTTCAGTCCTGCCAACCACATGGCTGTAAGTCTTTCCAACCGATCAACAGATATCGCTCCGCCTACACACAAAATGCTGTGGGTTTTAAACTGGATGACGGTATAGTCGGAAATTGTTTTCATCAATGGAAAATCTAGCAACTCCTTTTGAAAATATAGCGGGTCATCATGGTTTCCCCGCATTAAGAGCAACAGGCAATTAGATTTCTGAAGAGTTTTCTTCAGTTTCCCATATAATTGTTCATAATAGGTCAGCTCTTCAAAACCGATTCCACAGTCTCCGGCAACAATGATAACGGCATTAACGATCTCCCTGCGTTTTATTTCGTAGATCAGCGTTTTGAATTCTCCGTGAATATCACCGCAAACAAACAGAGAATCATATCCATTCAAATCAGGCAATTGTTTCATGACGCCACAAAATTACGCTTTTTTCAAAATAATAATTCATACTGCATTAAATATTTTGTCATATCTTTTTCGTAATCAATATAATGTCATTATATTTGCACAATGACACATGATGATGTCATTGTGCAAATTGCTCATTACTTATAAACATGGAAAATTTAAAAAAATATATAAGTATTGTATTGGGACAAGAGTTGACTGTTCATCTTTTGGATAAACAATTGCTCAAAGGCTTACCCTTGTACATAACGGCACCTTATACCATTTATCAGGCATCCCTTGCGGAAAAAGAAGTTTGTTTGCTGGTTCCCAGGTCAAATGAAAATACGTTTACGCCAGACCAATTGAGCAAGCAGATGGAAGTGGTGGTTCAAAAAACAGGGCTTCCCGCCATTTTTGTATTCAATCGGATAGTGTCTTATAATATCAGCCGGCTTGTAAAAAAGAGAGTAAACTTTATTGTGCCGGGAAAACAGTTGTATATCCCGTCATTAATGATACACCTGCAGAAAGCAGCTGATAAACCCACAAAAGAAGCCGTTATTTTTACTCCTGTAGCACAATCCATACTTCTGTATCATTTACAAAAAGATTTATTAAACGGACATACGGCAAAACAACTGGCAGAAATATTATTACAAACATATAGGACAGTGAGCAGGGCAATAAAAAACCTTGCAGACTTTGATCTTATAAGTTTTACCGGAGGTAAAGAAAAGCAGATTTGTTTTAATTTCAAAGGCAGAATATTATGGGAAAAGTCCTTGCGATATCTACAAAACCCGGTGGAACGTACCGTTTATACCGACGAAACTTTTGTGGCGGGAGACATGCGTTTAAGTAATATCAATGCCTTATCTCATTATACGATGCTTAATGATGAATCAAAACAATATTATGCAATATATAAGAAAGATATAAAATCGATCAGTGATCAAACCAATAATTATTTCGGAAGTAATCATATTGAGGTTTGGCGTTATGATCCAAAAGTATTCAGTAACGATAATTATGTAGACAAGTTGTCTTTGTATTTGCTTTTAAAAGATGATGAAGACGAACGAGTACAAGGAGCGTTGGAACAGATGATAAATGAAATGAAATGGTTAGAGGATTAGTTAAATTTAAAGAGTATTTTGCAGGTTTCGGGGATAACTATATCATAATTGGCGGAACAGCTTGTGATATTTTGGAAGAGGAAGCCGGTCAGCAACCAAGGGCGACCAAAGATATTGATATAATACTTATCATAGAAGCTCTTGCGCCGGAATTCGTTAAGCAATTCTGGGAATTCGTGAAGGCTGGCGATTATGAGACGCGTGAGCGAAGCAATGGGGAAAATGAATATTTTCGTTTTATGAAACCTCGGGTAAAAGGATTCCCTGTGCAAATAGAAATTTTCTCACGAAAACCGGATATACTTCAGATTGCTGAAGATTCTCACCTGACCCCGATTCCGGTAGACGAAGAGCTTTCAAGCCTGTCTGCTATCTTAATGAATGATGAATATTATCAGTTTACCATAGAACACAGTGATTTGACGGACAACGTTCATTTAGCAAGAGTGGAAAGCCTTATTTGCTTGAAAGCAAAGGCATATCTTGATCTTAATAAACGCAGACGGCAAGGGGAACAAATTGATGAAAAAAATATTCGGAAGCATAAAAATGATATTTTCCGTTTGGCGACAATGCTGAACGAAGGTGACACTTTTGTCCTCCCGGAGAGCATGAAGGCCGATTTGAATTCTTTTTGCCAAGAAATACAGGACTCATTGCCGGATAAAATCTTTTTTAAAGCAATAGGATTATTGGGCATTACCCCGGAAGAGGTTTATAGACAACTTTGCAATGTTTTCAAATAGTGAGTTTGGATGATTTCATTTTTGCTATTTACCTAATAGATCTGTTTCGGTTTGATTTTTATGATTTTACCAGAATTAATAATTTCAAATAAACCTTCCTATAAATGATAATAATAATTAGAT
>JAUZOH010000232.1 GCA_030706565.1 Bacteroidota bacterium
CAGGTTTCAGGTTATTTTCCCCGATAGTTTCGAAACAGAAGCCAACCGTCTGGCCAATATATTGGAATATTCCTTTCCTGCTGTTTCCAAAACGATGAATCATATTCCCCGCCAAATCCCTGTGGTGATTCACAGCCAGTCGTCCATATCGAACGGACTTACCATTTGGGCGCCCAAGCGGATCGAACTATTTACTACCCCGCCGCAGGATATCTATGCCCAGGACTGGCTTGAGCAGCTGGCTATACATGAATACCGTCATGTGGTTCAGATGGATAAACTTGACCAGGGGCTTACCCGTTTTGTCTCCTTTTTCTTCGGCCAGCAGGCTCCGGGTTTGGTGGCAGGGATGGTTCCTTCCTGGTTCCTGGAAGGGGATGCGGTTAACTCAGAAACTCTCTTAAGCCACTCGGGCAGGGGGCGACTGCCCATTTTTGAAATGGAACTCCGGGCACAGATATTGGGCAATTCTAAATTATATTCTTACAATAAAGCCGTGTTGGGTTCTTATAAAGATTATATCCCCGATGTTTATCATCTGGGTTATCCCATTGTGGCTTATGCGCGTCAAAAATACGGAGCTGATTTCTGGAGCAATGTGCTGAATTATACGGCACGAAATCCATATCTGGTAAAACCTTTTGAATTTGGAATCCATAAATATGCAGGAAAGGGGGTTGCTAAACTATACCGGGAGACTTATACTCATCTGGACAGTTTGTGGAAAATTCAGGACCAGGCTCAGGTTTTGACTCCTCATCAAATCATCAATCACCGTTCCGGTAAATTGCCCTATACTTCTTACCGTTTCCCTCAATATGTGAACGATTCGCTGATCATAGCTGCAAAATCAGGGATCGACCAGATCAACCAGTTTGTGCTGGTGGATAAATTGGGGAAAGAAAAAAGAATTTTTTACCCCGGCTTTTACTCCTCCGAACGGATTTCATACAGTTCCGGGAAGTTGGCCTGGGCGGAAGAAATTCCTGATGTCCGCTGGGAAAACCGAAGTTATTCGGTGGTAAAAATTTTAGATATCCGGACTAAATCGGTTCGTTGCCTGACCCGTAAAACGAGATATTTTGCCCCTGCCTTATCCTCCGATGGGCGCAAGATTCTTGCAGTGGATGTGGATACAAGGAATGTGGTTTCCCTGGTCATCCTGGATGCCAATAATGGTGAAGTCATTGAAAGACTCAGTTCGCCGGAAAATGATTTTTTACAGATGCCAGTCTGGTCAGAAGATGGACAGTTTATTTATGCCATCGTTCTATCGAAGGAAGGCAAAAGCATCCGGTCTGTCAGTTGCCGGACGCACCAATGGGAAACCTTAGTAAAACCGTCGTTTTCTGATGTTTCGCAGATAGTCCTGAGTGGCAATACTCTTTATTTTACGGCCTCTTATTCGGGCATACAAAATGTATATGCAATGGACCTGGACAGCCATGAAATTTATCAAGCCGGGTCTTCACGTTTCGGGACATCAGAAGTGGCCTTGTCTTCAGACGGTAAAAAGTTGCTTGTCTCGGACTATACTTCAAAAGGATATAACATTGCGGAGATCAACATTGACCGGTCTTCATGGATACCTTTGGACCGGATAAAAAATAATTCGGTTCATTTGGCGGATGAGATTGCCGGACAGGAAAATAAACCGGTTGAAAGCAGCGAGGTTCCGGCAGTTCAGTATAATTCAAAACCTTATTATAAGTTAACCCACCTGTTAAATGTCCACAGTTGGGCTCCGGCATATTATAGTGTCGATGATCTGAACTCTTCAGATCCTAATGTTTATCCGGGATTTGTTCTTTTCTCGCAAAATAATTTAAGCACTGCTTTTGCTTCTGCGGGTATGTCCTTTAGCGGCGGGCAAAGTTACCTGCATTCTAAACTGACCTATAAAGGTTTCTATCCGGTCTTTGATGTAACCGCCGATTATGGCGGTTATCCTGATTTGATGGTGGTCAAGAAAGGGGAACTCCCGCAAGTTACCCATGACAGGTTGGATCTTGTTGCCCGTGCCTATGTTCCCTTGAATTTTACCCGCAATAAGTATTATATGGGCCTTGATCCTCAGGTTCAGTTGCAATATAAAAACGATTACCGTTACGATTCGGATATCAGGAATTATGTGCGGGGTATGGAATATGTCGATTACTGTTTGTACGGTTACAGGTATTTAAAAGCCACGGAAAAAGATATCATGCCGCGTTTTGGACAGGTGTTTTCCCTGGATTATAAGACAACTCCGTTGGAAACCAATCAGTTCGGTTCGTATTTGTCGGCCAGCAGCTGGTTTTATTTCCCGGGAATCATGAAGCATCAAAGCCTTAAACTTACTTTAGCATATAAAAAACAATATCCCGGATTGTATATGATGCCCGTAAATTCTGTACTTACAAGAGGTTATACGGAGAAAATAGCAAAGGAATTTTCATTTTTTTCGGCCGATTATTCTTTGCCTCTCTGCTATCCTGATTTTAGCCTGGGCCCATTACTTTATCTGAAAAGAATCCGGGCCAATGTATTTTGTGATTTGGGGTATGGAAAGGGGGTATATATTTCGAATCAATATGTGAATAAAAATTATTCTTCATACGGAACAGACCTGACGGCAGATTTCCATTTCTTACGTTTTATCTTTCCGTTTAATGCCGGGATCAGGTATATCCATTTAAACCAACTCAACAGCAACAGGATTGAGGCATTATTCGATATAGACCTGAGTAATTTTTAAAACCTGATTCAAATTTTATCCATTATGGTTACCTTTGCGTAGGTAAATTTAGATCTGTAATTCATAAAATTAAGCAGTTATAATAATTTTTAGAGGATGGATTTAGATTATAAAGTGATTTTTTACTGTAATATATTTTCGTGGACGTGTTACAATTTATTGATGAACATAGGAATGGTATTTTAGCTACGGTTGCCTTTCATTTATTGGTGCTGGTGATATTTTTTTACGTGCAGGTAAATAAAAACAACAGAATTTCTGAACAGAATGTTCTACTTGAAATTCAGCAGGAAACACCTGAAGAGGTAATGAAAAATCCTGCTTTGAAAAAGGTTCCTATTCAAACTCCTATATATACGGTGGCTCATCGGGGTGGAATGAATATTGGGCGGAATGTCCCGGTAAATGTAGGTGATAAGAACTTGAAAGATAAGATTAGCACTGAAAAATATGTTGAAGAGGTGAAGCAGGAATTGAATATTAAAGACCTCAATCCTCATTATGATGCTGATAAAATCCTGTCCAGTAAAGCAGGCGAAGCGTCGGTAAGTATTCCGCAACATGTTCAAAAAGCCACCGAAAAAAAGGTGACCTATAAAGGGAAAACAAATATTTATTACGACCTCCCGGGGCGTAGCCATATAGATTTGCCCATTCCCATTTATAAATGCGAGGGAGGAGGCGAGGTCTGCATCAATATTGTGGTTGACGAAAGGGGATATGTAACCAGTGCAGCTGTTTCTACGGTCAAATCTTCGTATACAGACGAATGTTTTGCTGAAACTGCCCTAAGGGCAGCCACACATTCAACTTTTACTCCTAAATCCGGTTCTGCAAAGCAAAAAGGAACGCTTACCTATGAATTTATACCGCAGTAGGGCTGATATGGATTTATGATAGTAAGAATATAATTTTGAGATATTAAAAAAAGTGTAATACCATTTTTGGGTACACTTTTTTATTTTGAAATTTTGACTATCAGATTTTTTCCAACGCCAATTCTAGATCTTTGATGATATCATCAGCATCCTCAAGTCCGACAGAAAAACGGAAAATTCCATCTCCTGCAAAATGTTTCCAGGATTCCAATTCTTCCGGGGATGAAAATTTGAATGATGATTCCAATAAATCTTTACTGGGTAGATAAAAAATAAGCGAACGATGATGTCCTAAAGATACGGCGTAGTGTATTACTTGTAACTGTGTAGAAAAAATATGCGCTGCTTTCACTCCGTCTTCAACCTGGAAAGTGAGCATCCCTGAGAAATTGTGCATTTGTTTTTTTGCAAGTTCATATTGAGGGTGAGAAGGTAATCCCGGATAAATAACTCGTTTCACTTTTGGATGATTTTCAAGAAATTGAGCAACCTTCAAGGCATTTTCTGCATGGGCTCTCATACGAATAGGGAAAGTTGCAATTCCTCTCATGATTAACCATGCATTGAATGGACTTAATACCCCTCCAAGACGAATAGCCGTTTTTTTACGCAGTGCCCTCAAGTTTTCACGTGAACCACAAATGATACCCCCTAAGGCATCTCCATGCCCGCCTAAATATTTTGTGAGTGAGTGAATAACATAATCAGCTCCTAAATCCAAAGGTTTTGTTGCCATAGGTGTGGCAAATGTGGAGTCGACGGCTAATTTGGCTCCTGCATTGTGGGTAATAGCGGATACTTCTTCAATATCCGTAATTCGTAATAAGGGATTACACGGTGTTTCTATATAAATCAGTTTTGTGTTAGTTCGTATAGCTTTTTTTATTGCATCCGCATCTGAAGTATTTACTTTCGTAATGGGAATATCCAAATTTGGTATCATTTCATTAGTCATCTCAGACAAAGCTGCATAGGCCACATCACTGATTATAGCATGATCTCCACTTTTTAACGTGTCAAATAAAAGTGCAGTTATAGCCCCCATCCCGCTGGCAAAAGCGATTGCAGATTCTGCATTTTCAAGAGCTGCCAGTTTGACTTCCAGCTGATGCACCGTGGGGTTTCCCCATCTGGTATAAACCCATGCTGCGTCTTCTTCCATGCTTTCAACTGAAAAACCGGCATTTTCATCAGTTACAAATGTTGTGGACATGACAATGTTGGGCGCCGATGCTTGGGTAACAGGATCCGGAAATTCTCCGGCATGTATGGCTGTTGTTGAAACACCAATTGGAAATGATATTTTTGACATGATTTCAAGATTTTGATGTTGCAAAATTATGGTTTTGACATCTGGCAATCCATACCACAGAGATGGTATTTTATCTTACCCTAAATTTGCTTTGGCAATAAATCCTGATCAAATAATCTTTTCGGTCTAATACTGAATCGTATACTGAAGGTTATTTGTTCGAATTTCCAGACTGGGCTTCATTTAATCATAACTATCAAAAAAAATGATTAATTTCTTTTTTGTTAAAGCCTATTTTCCCCGCTGAATGTTTAATTTTGGTCAAATAAAGTTTTGGCCTGTATGAATGAGGTTTACCAAAAATAATTTTACTTATTACCTTAATAAAATTTAGAAATGAAATTCTATCGGTTAATTAGTTGTGTTTCTGCAGTATTTATTCTGCTGTTTTTCCCCTTGAGGGTACAGGGGCAGTCACTTCCGGATCCTGTGATTATTTCCTCGGGCTGGCAATTAAATGATGTGTCAAAGGTAGTACAGCCTGGCAATGAAATTTCTCAACCCGCCTTTCATCCGAAAGGATGGTATAAAGCTGTCGTTCCAGGTACAATCCTGACAAGTTTGGTGAATAATAAAGTTTATCCAGAACCTCTATATGGTGAAAACAACCGGCCTGACAAAATTCCTGAAAGCCTTTGCCGGACATCCTACTGGTACCGTACAACCTTCATGGTGCCTAAAAATTATTCGGGCAAAACAATTTGGCTAAATTTTGATGGGATTAACTATACCGCCAGGGTTTGGATTAATGGAAAAGAAGCAGGGAAAATTCAGGGCGCTTTTACCCGGGGCATTTTTGATGTGACCTCTGAAGTCACTCCCGGGAAGTTAGCAGTCCTTGCCGTGCTTGTTTCCCCCCAGCCTAATCCTGGTGAGTCTCACGAACATACTATTGCTAATGGTCTTGGGAAAAACGGAGGAATTACAGCAATTGACGGACCAACATTCCTTTGTTCTATAGGTTGGGATTGGATCCCGGCTATACGGGACCGTAATACCGGTATCTGGCAAAAGGTTTTCCTTTCGGCAACAGGGAAAGTTCTTATTAAGAACCC
>JAUZOH010000233.1 GCA_030706565.1 Bacteroidota bacterium
AACAATCTTGTTCTGATAAGTTGGGTTTTGTAAGACGGATATTAATAATTGCAATTAAGTCATCCACTGAAATTTTGTCAATAATAAGTCGACCTGTTTCAATATATGGAACCAAAGCCTCTTTCTGTTCAGTAAACAATTCATTAATAATCATTTCAGTAGTATGAAAATCATAGTTCAACAGGAAGAAGTGAGGCAGAATTTTTAACTCCACTAAGTCGATTAAAATATTTGCATCGTTTACAATTATCCTCACAGGGCTATAAACTCTTTGCGAAATTCTGCCAATTTCTGGTTAGACAAATTAGCTGCTTTGCTAAGAGATATTACTTCTTCGGCAGCAGCCCTGTAAATTAACTGCTTGAAACGAAAAACCTGTTCCTGCCCCCGGTATTCGCCCAACCCTTCTTCAGTGCGGTTGCGGCTAATCCATTTACGGAAATTAACAAACTGAAATTTGTTTATAATTTCTAAATCTTTAGCCCTTGCCATGATTGCCTGAATGGAAATACCGTAGGTTTCTTTGATGGCAATTAATTCGGAAATTGAAATATGCGAACGGCTTTCGCCTATCTCGGTTTTAAAAGTAGTTTCAGGTAACAGCACAGCTCCGGCAAACTGAAAACAGAGCTTTTCTTTGTCTTTATCGGTAATATCTCCACTGAGAGCCATTATTAAATGTCCTAATTCATGCAAGGCGGTTAAACGCTTTCGTTCCACGTTGTAATTTTTATTGATAACAATAATCGGGATGCGACCATCGGCCCAGCCCGATAAACCATCAAACTCGTTGGGAGCGTCTATCTCGATTACTTTAATTTCCTTGCCTTCGAGCAGGTCAATTACATTTGGCAAAGCTTTTAAGCCTAAATTCCAAGCATAGCGAACTTTTGTGGCTGCATTTTCAACATCGGTTAACGAAGTTATTTTAATTCCGGCAATTGGATTGGTAAAAGAAGATTCTATATTAAGAAATTGTTCCACTTCCAGGTAACGTTCCAGAATATCGGTTACGGTTTGCTTTATAGAATTAACATGTTTAACATATAGATTTTGCTTTTTGCGAAATTCCACCTTTTCAATTTCAATAGTAAATGGGCGGAAAAAATAGTCGGGTTTAACATTTAAAGCTTTAGCCAATGCCAACAGTATAGAACCATCGGCCATCATTTCTCCCTTTTCGTACTTAGAGATAGCATTTTTAGAGACAATATTCCCCATTTTCTCAACCAATTCGTCTTGAGATAGGGCTGCCAGAATTCTGGCACTTTTAAGTCGTTTGCTAAATATCTCCTTCATATTATTTAAAGTATGGTTTACAAATATACAAAAATATACGAATTTATAAACCAACAAGCAAATGTTTTTTAATTGATCCCTTAAATTTTTTTTGCAATTTGTTGAAAACAGGAAATGAATTTATCATCCCTCGCTGATTTTACATCAATATTTTTTCCAACTTGTTTTTCCACTTCTCCCAATCAGGCATCTCTGCAGATAATAAATGATAGAATGCCTTGGTGTGATTTCTGTATACGAGATGGCAAAGCTCGTGGGTAATTACATATTCAATGCAGGGACGGGGAGCTTTGATAAGCACGGTATTAAGAATCATTTTCCCGCTATTTGTGCAACTTCCCCAACGATTGTTCATCTCCTGGATATAAATATCCGTTGGCTCTACATCATATCGCTTAAAACGTTGAATAATGGGTTCGGCAATCTCCACAAATTTCATTTTGGCATGAATACGGTACCATTCATTCATTAAATCTTTAGCTTTCGATTTGTGCGAACAAACGATCTCGAAATAACGCCCTTTATATTTTATACTTTCCGGTTTCCCTTGCTTTACGCGTAAAAGATACTGGCGTCCTAAGTACAAATGAGACTCGCCGCTGACAAACTTCCGTTCCGGTGTCCTTTCACCGAATGACCTGAAATAAAGCTGCTGCTTAAGAATCCAGGAAGCCCGTTTATGCACTTTTTCTTTAATGGCTTCGAGGGATGTCTCCTCAGGAGCCTTCACCAATACGCTTCCCGCAGGCAACACAACTATGGTCAATGTCTTCCGGTTTGAATATTGAATACTGAATATTATCCTGGAAGATCCAAAATTCACTATATGCTCCATTACTTATACCACAATTTGGCTACATCCACACAACGGTCAATGATACTATCCATGTCATCAAAAGTTAAAGGAATATCATACTTGCGTTTAATATCATCAATAAGAAAATCTTCCATCTCTATTTTCATCTTTCCGATTAATGTGGAATTCGTTTGCCAATCCACGATGATTTTATCTTTGATGATGGAATCAAAAGCCAGGGATGTTTCCAAAGCTACCTGTTTACAACTGAAAGAATTGTGTTCTTCCGAATGAATGGATTTATACACCTCCATGCCCAAACCGAAAAATGCCTTCCCTGCATTATTTTCAGCAAGTTCCTGAGGGATCTCATGATCCGTATGAGCCAATACATCTGCCTTATGTTTCATGACCCGCTCCAGATATTCAGCCTCGTCAATGCGCCCCTGTTCATAATCAGCAATGGTCTCTTTCAACATTTCTGAAAATTTTTTATAAAATGCGGGATCGGTTTCCATATTTTCATTGATATATTTGGCGGTTCTCGAAGCAATGGTGTCCGCTTTGGCGGCTTTGCCCACGATCTTCTCTACTTCCTCATCAAACTTCTCTTTATCAAAAATGTTGACCAAGCGGGTAATTGTTTTCACTTCACCACTTTCAATGTGAGTGTCAATCAGTTTCTGAATCTGGCCTTCATATTGTTTGTAATCTATGGCATCGGAGTAACGTTCCTGAACAGCGTTTCTTAATTTAAGGAACAAGGTTAAATCGTCTTTGTACCTTTGAACAGCCTTAGCCTCTGTTTCTTTATAAAAATCTATAGACGAAAGGGCTATTTTCAGGCAATGAGCGTAAGCAGCAAGCTTCTCGTAAAATTCCTGCCGTATATCTTCGTTGCGTAAGAGTTGACTATACGCTTCCAAATCCCGTTTATTGGAAACCCCTTTGAATATATTCCACAAATCCGAATAAAGTTGGGGCAATCTGGCCATCTCTTCTTTAATGTCTATCAGGGTATGATGAATATCGGCCGCTTCTTCCAGATCGTAATCGGCATAAAGTTCCAGGGCGTCATTCAATTTGCCCAGCACGCCGTAATAGTCGATGATGTATCCAAACTCCTTATCGTCGCAAACCCTGTTCACGCGGGCCACAGCTTGCAGTAAAGTATGGTCGGTCAGGTTACGGTCCAAATACATCACTGTATTTTTCGGTTCATCAAAGCCGGTCAGCAACTTGTCCACCACAATAATTATTTCGGGCGACTGGTCATTCTTGAAACGGTTGATCAGATTGGTTTCATACTTTTTTGGGGTACCATGTTCATCCATCATCTTTTTCCAAAAAGCCTTTTCCATATTGCCCGTGTCACCATAGGCTGTATCTTCTCCTTCCCGGTCATCGGGTGAAGTGATCAGCACCTCCGTAGAGACCATGCCGATTTGGTCTAAAAACTCCTTATATTTTATAGCCACGCGCTTCTTCGGGCAAACCAGTTGCCCTTTGAATTTCGTCCCCTGCCAGTTATCCCTAAAATGCCGGGAGATGTCCCAGGCAATGGCATAAAGCCTTTGTTCGGCCATATTCAACTGCCCGGCACGGCTAAACTTCCTTTTCAGGTCGGCCCGTTGATAATCCGTCAACGGCTCACAAATGTTGTTGAAATAGTTGTCAATTACATTTTCGTGAACCGTCTGAGGCACGATGCGCCCTTCATAGAGCAAGGGAACCACAGCCCCATCTTTCACAGCCTGATCCACCGTATAAACCGGCCTTATCATCCCGCCAAACTTCAGGGCCGTGCTCTTTTCCTTTTTCATCAACGGAGTGCCGGTCATGGCGATACAACAGGCATTGGGCAGGGTCTGCTCCATCTTTATGGCCATTTCTCCATATTGGCTGCGGTGCGCCTCATCAATCAGGATAAATATGTTGGGACTGGCCAAAGGCTTTTTGATTCGATGGACTGCCGTTTCAAATTTATTGATGATGGTAGTGACCACAGCATCCGAGGTGCTTTCCAACAATTCCACCAAATGGGCGCCGGTTTTAGCATTCAGTACATAAGTACCGCATTTTTTAAAAGTGCCGGTTATCTGCCGGTCCAGATCGGTCCGGTCGGTGACCAGGACAATCTTTGGATTTGGTATGGTCTTGTCCAGGACGATGGCCTGTGCCAGCATCACCATAGTCAGCGATTTCCCGCTGCCCTGGGTATGCCAGATCACCCCGCCCTTACGTTTGCCGTTTTCCATTACACTGAGCCTTTCCATCGTTTTTTTCACGGCAAAAAACTGCTGGTAACGGGCTACTTTCTTCACCCCGTTATCATAAAGGGTAAAGTTGAAAATAATTTCCAGCAGCCGCCGTGGACGGCACAAACAGTATAGATATTCATCCTGCAGGGTTGGTGCAACGGTTGCTTGTTCTAATTCTTTAAAGTATTTTTCAACATACCGGTAGCGGGATGCAAAGAGCTTTTCCCGCTGTTCTTCTTTCAGCGGCTGGTTTACCAGTTGGAATAACTCCGACTGGTGCTTTTCCTCTTCTTCCCTTGTTGAAAATTGTTCCCTCCATTTGGACCAGAACTTTTCGGGCGTACCGGTCGTTCCATACGAAGCGGAAGAAGTTGCCATGCCCAGCAACAAAGCGGAATACTGGTACAGGCTGCGGATGCCGTCTTCCTTTTGATTACGCAAATGCTGTGAGATGGCTTGTTCCAGCGAATCCTTGACATCGGGCCGTTTGCACTCAATGACCACCAGGGGAATGCCATTGACAAACAAAACAATATCCGGGCGGAAAGTATCGGTTGTTCCGGCGCGGCAGACAGCAAACTCCTCGGTAACATGAAAAACGTTCCTTTCGGGCTGCTTCCAGTCGACATATTGCAGGTTGTAGCTTTTCTTATCGCCATCCACACTTTGCTCCAGCGTTTTTCCATAAGTCAGGAGGTTATAAACCGTTTCGCTGGCTGAAATATACCCGGCATCCATGGCAATGTTGCGCATAGCCACCAGGCCGTTTTCAATATTCTGGGCGGAGAAAAAAGTTGTTTTAGTCCCGCTAACCTGCACTTCGGAATTTATCTCCTGCAATTGCCTGCGCAGGACAGGCTCCAGAAGCACATTCGTAGTCTTTCCCCCGCGCAGTTCCAATGCCTCCTCGGGTGTGAGGTAGGTATAGCCCAGCTTCTGCAAGAGTTGCAGGGCAGGGATTTGGGAGATGTGGTCTTCTTTGAAAGAAATGGTTTGCATAGAAACTCAATTATTAGACAACCTGTTTTTAATATCTTTACTTATTAAGAAATAACTTCCCTGGGTTTTTCCTTCCCGTTTTATATAGCCATCCTTAATTAAAATTTTGATGTGTTTTTGAATAGCTGATTCTGCAATACCTACAACTGATTTCAATTCTTTTCTTGTAATGGATGGGTTATTCATAATTTGATTTAAGATCTCAATCCGGGTTTTAGGCATTTGACCACCTATTTGACCACCTATTTGACCACCGTCCAAACATTTACGGATAGTATCATAACCTAAATTTTTATTTTCATCGTTATCCATTCCGAGCAATTCCTGTGCCTCATCGGGTGTGGACTAGATATAGCCCATTTGTAATGCAGGCAGGGATTTTATTTATGTAGTTTTCTTTGAAAGAGATGGTTTTCATATAAATTTTATCCTTGATAGAGTTCTTTCATCTTTTCAAACCATCCTTTGACTTCATCCCAGGCATCCAGTGATTCTAATGATTTTTTTGTTATTTTTTTTGATAGTTTCCCATTTATTATAGCTTTCACTTCACCTTCTAATTTTTTTGTCTTTCCAACTAAATATTTAGGAAAATCA
>JAUZOH010000234.1 GCA_030706565.1 Bacteroidota bacterium
ATAAAATTGTTGTATATGGGATTGTTAGCGGGGTACATGCATAAAAACATTTGCCAGTTAATCAATAATATTTTTAATTTTGCATAATGAATGTAACTGTAAATATAAATAATAATATTCTGACTTGGGCAATCCACCGAGCAGGATATGATTTATCTATCTTTACGTTGAAAAATCCTCATGTAAAAAAATGGCTAAATGGAGAGAAAACTCCTACGGTAAAGCAACTAGAAGATTTTTCGAAAAAAGTTCATATTCCATTTGGATACCTTTTTTTAAATGAACCGCCCAAGGAAAATATTCCGATTCCCTACTACAGAAGTAATGGTGATAAAGTAGATAAAGTCAGTGTGAATGTTTATGACACGATCATACTTTTACAACAGAGACAAAATTGGTTAAAAGAATATCTTACCGATAATGAATTTAAAAAATTACCTTTTGTTGGAAGATTTAAAGGGATCTTCGATGTAAAATTAATCGTTAATGATATTAGGAACACATTAAACCTTCATGAAGAATGGGCAAGAAAATTTTCCAAATGGGAAGAGGCTTTAAACCATTTGGTGGAGGTTATTGAAGATAAGGGAATCATAGCAGTATTTAATGGCGTCGTTGAGAATAGTAATAAAAGGAAAATACCAGTTGATGAGTGTCGTGGATTTGTACTCGTTGATGACATTGCTCCTTTTATGTTTATTAACAACTCCGATTTTAAATCCGCTCAGATATTTACCATTGTGCACGAATTGGCGCATATATGGACAGGGCAAAGTGCTGGATTTGATTTTAGAAAATTGCAACCAGCTGATGACCCAATTGAAAAGTTATGTGACCAAGTTGCCGCTGAATTTCTTGTGCCAGAAAAGGAATTTATTACTATTTGGGATAAAAATCCCGATATACGTTTTATTGCAAGAATATTCAAAGTTAGTGAAATTGTTATAGCCCGAAGAGCTTTAGATATCGGGAAATGGACTAAAGAAGAATTCTTTGAATTTTATGAAGAGTATAGAAAAAGAGAATTTCAAAAGCAAGAGAATCAAAGTCCAGGTGGTGATTTCTTTGCAACAGCACGGAAAAGAATAGGAGTCACATTTGCTTATCATATTAATAATGCAGTCAAAACTGGCCAATTATTATATCGTGATGCATATAAATTGACAAGTTTAAAAGGAGATACGTTCGATAAGTTTTTTGCTAAACATATATAATATGGCGATATATATTGTGGATAGCAACTTTTTTATTCAAGCTCACAGAGCAACCTATCCCCTTGATATTGCTAAAGGATTTTGGAACAAAGTAAAGCAGCTGGCTGATTCAGGTACTATTATTAGCATTGATAAAGTAAAAAAAGAGCTTTATAATAAAAATGACGATTTGGAAAAATGGTGTAAAGCCAATTTGCCAGACAATTTTTTCAAAAATACTGCAGAAGTTATTAATGAATATGGTAAAGTTACTGCATGGGCATTATCAATGAGTCATCATTACATGCAAAATGCCATTAATGAGTTTCTCGATGTCGATGAAGCTGATGCTTTCTTAATTGCTTATTCTTTAGCTGATATTGATGATAGGTTTATTGTTACTCAAGAAATAAGCGCGCCTCAAAAGCTAAGTAAAATAAAAATTCCAGACTGTTGCAATGCACTTGGTGTTAAATATAGAACTATTATTGAAATGTTTAGAGAAATTGGCGAAACTTTCTAAATAAAAACAAAAACACGGTATTCCTAATCAGAGTAATCGGTAGATAGTTTTAACGTATTAGAAAAATATGATTTTGATTACTCATAGACGTAAGGGGTTTTCTTTTTCGTGCGGACTTTTTCAAATCATGCCATATACAATACAGAAGCCGGTTGCGTTCCTACCAGTCAAGATTTTTAGTTTGGCATGCATACCTGTCATAAGGACTTTTACCCTCCGGGGAAATTCGCATACTTATTACCTCTTGTATTTACAGCCTTTTTTGATGGGTTTATACTAAATCCTATCCTTTCTTTCTCTTTTTATATTCACTTGGAGAAATCCCCATTATTTTATGGAAAAGCCTGGAAAAATAGTAACTGTCACTGATACCTACTTTAAAACATAATTGATTTATCTTGATATCAGAGAAGTCCAATAGTTGACAGGCTTTTTGGATTTTTAACTGGTTACAGTAATTACAGGGAGAATATCCCGTTCGTCTATGAAAAATAGTATAGAAATGCGTAGTGGAATAGCCAATATATTTTGCTATCTCTTCTAAGCTTAAAGGTTTTTCAATATTCTCCTTCATGAAATTTATTGCCGCTTCTACGATATCACTTTCAACCATGTTGTTTTTTACGGTATTCCGGTATTGTTGCAGGTTACGGAATGTGCTTAGAAAATATTGAAATGCAGAACAGGCATAATGCAAATTTTCCAGACTGTATCCCATTCCCAGCAGATGAAAGATCTCTTCAAACAGATCCAACCGTTCACTGATCCGCGAACGGGTATTGGGATTGATTTCAATAGGTATCCCAACTTGCGGGCTATATTCTCTGGCAAGTCTTCCTTTAAAATGTACCCAATAGATTGTCCACGGATTCTGCTCATCTGCACCATAACTATGCGGAGTAAAAGCCGGAATGACAAAAAAATTGTTTTCTTTAACAATCGATTTCTGACCGTTGATTTCAAACCAACCTGCACCTTCTATACAATATATAAATATGAATTGTGAAATGGCTTTTTTGCGCTCTATAAAGTGATACTGGGCTTTGGGATAATAACCAATATCAGTAATATGCAGGATTGATAATACATTGTCTTTTTCCATATCCTGGATAATTGAATCAGGTAAGACTAAAAGTCGTGCACCCTTAAATCCTTCTTGCAACCGCTTCATGGATAAATTTTTTTATTCAAAACTATAAAATAATTATTGATCCTTTATTCATGTCACAATGATTGTTTCAGTAATATTTTTATTTATACGATATGCATCCTGAAAAATGTTCAGTATTATTTAAAATGGCAAATAAGTTATTTTGTCCATCATTGAATTTATCTGTCTATTTCTTTCACCATTTTGCTGGTATAATTTTGTATATAAATCTTAGTACATTTCAAATATGAGGCGCAACATGTATTATTCAAACGGTCTTTTGGAGGGCTTTTTCCCTTTTAATTTTAATCATCGTGTCAAATAAATTGCAGTTCACTTTCGGGATAGAAATGAAAATTGAAAATATCCGGGATTTTAAGTAAAAAACAAATGTTTGAAAATATGTTGTTAATATATAGATGAGTAAGCAGTATGGTCAATACAAAGGGTCTTGCTTTATCCTGTAAATCTTTAATAGTATTGTAATTATAAAAGGAAATTAAATTTATTGTTGGGTGAAAATTTTGATTCTGGCCCTATACCAATACTGGAATATCTAAAAAATCTGATGGCCTGATCTTCAATTTAAAAATAAGGCTTGTGAATTTTTTGATTAAAAAATAAAATAATATTAGAATAAATCATTCTTAAATGGAAATTATCAAAGAAGAAGCGGAGAGCTATCTAGGAGAGACCATATATCTTTTTTCATTAATAAATAATAATGGCATAAAAGTAAAAATCAGTAATTATGGCGGCATTATTACTGGGATATGGACACCGGATAAGTTTGGAAAATCAGAAAATATTGTTTTGGGTTTTCCGGACATTTCGGATTATTATAAAAAGGATTATCTCAAAAACTGTCCATATTTTGGCGCTATTATAGGCCGTTATTGTAATAGAATTGCTAAAGGTCAATTTGAAATAAACGGAAAGGTTTTTAATTTGACCAAAAACGAATTTGTCAATCATGTACATGGAGGAACCTGTGGTTTTGATAAAAAAGTATGGGGAATTGAATCATTTCAGGAAACCAATGCCGTAGGGGTTATTTTAAAATATTTCAGCAGGGATGGGGAAGAAGGATATCCTGGGAATCTAAATATTACAGTTATTTATTCCTTAAATAATGAAAATGAATTAAAGATACAGTACAAGGCAAACACTGACCAGCCTACTCATTGCAATTTTACGAACCATAGTTATTTTAATTTGACCGCAGGAAGGAAGTCAAATGTTCTGGAACATGAATTGACCATCTATGCCAATAAATACCTGGAAGTCAATTCTGAGTTTATTCCCAAGGGTACTGTTTCATCCGTAGAAGGGACTCCTATGGATTTCAGAAATCCGTTATCTATTGGCGATGGTCTGAAAAAGAAATCGGATCAGTTAAAAATCTCAAGGGGATATAATCATTGTTGGGTACTAATTCCAAACGGGGGTAAATTAACAAGGGCCGCTGAATTGTTTGACCCATTGAGTGGACGGAAAGTGAAAATATCCACTACTGAGCCCGGTATCCAGTGTTATATTGCCAGTTATTTAGACGGTACTCATGTTGGGAAAAATAATATCCATTTTACAAAGTATTATGGAGTGTCTTTAGAAACCCAGCATTTCCCCAATACGCCCAACCAGTCTAATTTTCCGTCTACATTATTAAACCCTGGAGAAGAATTTTCCTCTGAATCCATATTTGAATTTCAATGGGGGTAAAAAGGAACAATGAACCGGGATTGTTGCTGATGAATTTAATATGAATTCAAGCCAATATAAAAAAACGATAAGGGGAATAAATTAAAAATTACCTGCGAAATAAGGATGAAATTAATCAATATCGGCATAAAATGAATAGATTTGACTTTTGAAACCAGATTGGAAATTGCACATTCAAATCATAAATTGACAATCAAAAAAACAAACAATATGATGAAACGCCTATTGATTTTAAATGTACTATTATTTTTTTTAACGGCTTTGAATTATGCCCAAACCAAGGATTTGACCCGTTATGTAAATCCGTTGGTTGGAACTTATAATTCACATGCTCTTTCTTATGGGAATTTATATCCTGCCATTGCTCTTCCTTTTGGAATGAATTTCTGGACGCCACAAACAGGCCTTAATGGTGACGGTTGGGGCTATACTTATCAGGCTGATAAAATCTGCGGATTTAAGCAGACGCATCAACCCAGTCCCTGGATTAATGATTATGCCTGCTTCTCCATGATGCCGGTATCCTCTGCAAAAAATATATATACAGATAAAGACCGTTACGAAAGTTTTTCCCATCAGAATGAACTAAGCAAACCTTATTTTTATTCTGTTATTTTAAATGAAAGTAAAACAAAGGTGGAAATTACACCTACCGAACGTGCCGCAATATTCCGTTTCACCTTTGCAGGTGTACAGGACAATTCTATCCTCATAGATGCTTTTAAGGGCGGATCGATGATAAAGTGGGTAGTGAAAGATAATTCTATAGTCGGCTATTGCAGAAACAATAATGGCGGTGTGCCTGAAAATTTTAAAAATTATTTTGTAATTAAATTTAATGCAACTATAAAATCAATTCATTTCCTGGTGGATGGAAACGAAAAGTCAGGAGTAAATTTTTCCGAAGGGAATCATGTGATTGCCAAAGTGGTTTTTGAAGGCAGAAAAATAATAGAGGCCAGGGTTGCTTCGTCTTTTATCAACCAGGAACAGGCTTTTTCAAATTTAAATAAGGAAGTGGGTAAGGTTCCGTTTGAGTCAATTCTTGCAAAAGGGAAAAGTTTATGGAATAAGCAGCTGAACCGTGTTCAGGTTGAAGGTGGTTCAGAAGACCAGATGACTACTTTTTATTCCTGCCTTTACCGGATGTCTCTATTCCCCCGTCAGTTTTATGAATATGACAAAAACAACAAACCGATTTATTACAGCCCTTATGATGGGAAGGTACATGATGGCTATATGTTCACCGATAATGGCTTTTGGGATACTTTTCGGGCAGTTCATCCTTTCTTTACGTTAATATGTCCTTCAATGACTGCAAAAATCATGCAGTCGCTTGTAGCTG
>JAUZOH010000235.1 GCA_030706565.1 Bacteroidota bacterium
GTGTTGCACTTTGCCAATGCCCGGTCTACAGCTGTTGAAGGATTCCTGGCTTCAGCATACCCGCCCAATGAATAGCTATTGCTGCTAAAAGAATACCATTTTGTCAATAAGGTACTATCATCAGATCCTTTCCACTGATAAATTTCGTATTTCCTTGTACCAGAATATGGGACATTGGTAACGCAACCGCAAATGCCATGGTTGACAAATTTCGCACCCGCACCTGCCCAGACAGATCCTAAGCCATAAGGCAGAATCTGGTCCTCCATGGCACTGGCCATCTTAAATTTCAGGTTATACTTTCTTTCCAAGTGGCCGGGGTAATATATCCCCCGGATAACGGCCTCAAGAGGCTGAGCCCCATATGTTTCAATCAAAGTGTTGTATGGCACTGTAATATGCCCGGATTTAATCTGATTGATTAAACGATCAAACTGCGTTGCTGTACGGTTTAACTCATAGGTCCTTAACCAGAAACTTCCATCACAATTCCATTTGCTCTGATAGTCGGAAGCCAAACCGGAAGTAGATTCAGTCAGATTCATGTAATAATCCAACATCGAGAGAAAAGCATTCTTATATTCATTCTCGCTGTTGTTCCACATGTAATCCGTGTGGTCATCATTAGCAATATAAATTTTAGGCACCTGACATAATCCGGAAACTGAAATCAGGCAGGCACAAATAACGACCAGTCCTCTCTTCGAATTAGTTGTCATAAAAAAAGGTGGGATTGATTTCTTATACTAATTTATGAAAAATTTAAATATCAATCCCTATTGAAGGCCATATTTTGACCAATTTCATCCTTATTATTTTTTCCACCTAAACTAATTTAAATATTAGTCCTAACTTTTGATTATATGACATTCTTTTTGTAATTTGGAAAATGTCATTTTCTTATCTCCGACATGCTATTTCTGCATTTTTTCATGTTTTGCCTTTTTCCGGATTTCCTTTTGTTTAATCTAATAAAACCAACTATCATGAAAATTTTTCTAACCCTCACCCTCTTCTTGTTCTCATGTTTTTTTGCAAATGCACAAAACGATGAGAAAAATCTTCAAAATCAGGTGGAACAATTAACTCAGCAGGTTAATACGCTGAAAAAATCAAACAGCCGGTTAAACTACCGTTTAAAAATGTTTGCTGCTTCAGAATCAAAAAAAAATCAGACTTTGTCTGATCAACTCGGGATGATGCAGAAACAGCAAAAAACTTACTCCGATTCCCTGAACAAAGCCGTCATTTCAGCAAATTTTGCCCAAACCGATGCCAATCAGCTGAAAAAACAAAACACAACCCTTCAACACCGTTTAGGTCTCATCGCTATTATATTGATTGTGCTTGCACTGGCCGGAATAATATCATTCTTCCTGATTGTAAATCATATCAGGAAAATACGCGAAGGCCTGGAGGAAAGAATCAATGACCATAAAAACATTATGGATATAGCCATAAAAAAAGAAATGCAGCAACGCGAAGAACAAAACAATTCCTTAAAAAATGACCTGAAAGGATTAGAGGAAGCGGGCAAACAACAGGAGGAACAATTAGCAGGACTTAAAAATAAGATAAATGAATTAAGCGAACAGAAATTTTAAAAAATCTTATAGAAATTTTATATGAATATCCTAAAAAGTACAGGCCCGTTGGATACACAACAGGCCTGTCCTTTTATATTTTGAGATTTTTAGTCGAAACGAATGGTCTTAACCGGACTGATCCGGGAAACGACAAAGGAAGGGATAACCAGCATTAAAATAGTTATCGCCAATGTCCCTATATTCAGAATAACCATGTTTAAAAGGTTAAGATTAATGGGAACTGTGGAAATAAAATAAGAAGAGGCATCAAGCTTAATCAGGTGAAAATGCATCTGAATCAGGCAAAGTATGATCCCTATGACATTTCCCCAAAGCAGGCCACGGCTGATTAAAAAGCCGGACTCATAAAGGAATATTCTCCTTATGCTGATATTCTCGCTGCCAAGTGCTTTCAATATGCCTATCATCTTTGTTCTCTCGAGAATGATGATCAATAATCCCGATACCATATTGAAACCTGCAACAAGCAACATCAATATCAGGATAATCCAGGTATTAAGGTCCTGCAGATTAATCCAGTCAAATATCTGCGGATATTTTTCCTTAATGGTAATGACTTTCAACCTTGATCCATCAGAAGTGAATGAATTCCCCACCACTTTTTTGACCTGTTCATCTACCTGGTCTATCTTCCTGTAATCATCTACATAAATTTCATAACCACTTATCTGATTGGGATTCCAGCCATTTAACTTTTGTATGTGCTTTATATCGGTCAAAATATAAACCTTATCAAAATCCATCATGCTGGTTTCATATACGCCTGAAATTTTAAACCTCCGCATCCGGGGTGGATCCTGAATAAAATACATGGCAAATTCATCACCTGTTTTTAACTGGAGAAGTGATGATAAATATTTTGAAATAAGTACTTTACTGGTAGTTACGTTATCTGTAACCCTGAAAATATCTCCTTCTACCAGCGATTTCTTAAAAAATGTCCAGTCAAAATTGCTGTCAATCCCCTTTAAGGCAACACCCTGAATCTGGTTTTCGGTTTTAATAATACCTGCTTTAGTTGCAAAAGCCTGTATATGCTGAATTCCGTCTATAGATTTTACAACTCTTAACGGAACGGCAGTTTTATCTATAGGCTTGGTTTCATAAGAATTATTACTATCATAATTGATAATCTGAATGTGCGATCCGAAACCAATCACTTTATCACTTATCTGCTTTTTGAAACCAGTAACAATAGCAACAGCAATAATCATTACAGACAATCCCAAAGCAATGCCAAATACGGCAATTCTGACAATTCTCATTGAAAGGTGATGGCGACTGTCTTTATCGGAAATTAGTCTCTTGGCAATAAATAATTCTGTGTTCAAAACGGATAAAATTTTTTAATAAGCGCAAACCTAATTGAATTTTTGCTAATAATCAAGTGGATTTTCCCGTTTTAAACACACTTAATTCCATATCTCTTTATGGCTTTTACATGCTTTTTCAAAAACATTATTGTTTAAATCTTCAGAATTTAAGCTTACTTTGCAATTTTTAGAGAATATAAATTTTTCTTTTAATTGAAATTTTTGACTTTTATGACATTGGCTGTTAAGACGGTTTTCAGGATTCTTTCAAAATTTGAATTCAAAAAAAATCTTTTCTCATTAATATTTATTCTGTTTTTCTTCCTCTTATTTCCTGAACTGTCAGCTCAGGAACCCATCATCAGGACGGGAGCAGAAAATACAGAAGCATACCTGCCGCTGTTAAAAGGGAAAAGAGTTGCTCTTGTGGCCAATAATACTTCAATCATTGATAACACCAATCTTGTAGACAGCCTGCTCAAGCTTAATGTTCAGATAATAAAGATATTTTGCCCGGAGCATGGTTTCAGGGGCAAGGGGGATGCCGGGGAAGCCATGAATAATTCTGTTGACCCGAAAACCGGGTTAAGTTTAATTTCGATTTACGGGGAACATGTTCAGCCTCAGCCCTCAGACCTCGAAGACGTGGACATTGTAGTGTTCGACCTGCAGGATGTGGGGGTACGTTTTTATACATATACCAGTACTTTATATTATGTCATGGAAGCTTGTGCCGAGAACGGCAAAGAGATGATCCTGCTCGACAGGCCGAATCCCAACGGATTTTATGTCGACGGGCCGGTGCTGAAAAAAAGATTTAAATCGTTTGTAGGCCTTCATCAGGTCGCCATGGTTCATGGAATGACCCTGGGTGAATATGCCCAAATGATCATTGGCGAGGATTGGCTTAAAACAAATAAAAAATGCAACCTGAAAGTGGTGTGCTGCACCAACTATACCCATAAAAGCCTGTACAGGTTGAAAGTGAATCCTTCACCCAACCTTCAGAATATGCTTTCAATTTACCTCTATCCTTCTCTGGCGCTGTTTGAGGGTACCCATATAAGTGTTGGCAGAGGAACTGATTTCCCTTTTCAGGTTTTTGGGCATCCGCAAATGACAAATGCCAGTTTCACCTTTACTCCCAGAAGCATAAAGGGAATATGTAAATATCCCCCTTTAGAAGGTCAAACCTGCTTTGGAGTGGACTTGAGGAATGTTAATGAAAAAGAGATCATCGGAAAAAAGCAAATCGATCTGAGTTACCTCAAATTTGCTTATGAAAATTTCCCGGATAAAGAGAATTTTTTCAATGAATTCTTTTACAACCTTTCCGGCACACAAGAACTCAGGAAACAGATAGAAAAAAATGTGCCTATTGAAGAAATCAGGGAAAGCTGGCAAAGTAAATTGTCCAAGTTTAAAGAGATGAGGAAAAAATACCTCTTGTATCCCGACTTTGAATAGGAATTTTATATCTTTCATTTGCAAATAACTATAAAATTAAAGTTGAATGGAACCCGCATATTATAAACGAATATGCCCGTTTCTGCTTCATTTAAAATTTCTTTTAAGTTGAAATTTCTTTTTGTCGTTCAGGGAGAAGGAAGAGGCCACCTCACCGAAGCCGTTTCACTTTATGAACTGCTCAGGGATAACGGGCATGAAGTAAGCCGCGTGCTGATCGGAAGGAACAACAGAAGAATCCTCCCTGAATTTATAAGCCAACGTATTGCCCCACCTGTTGAAACATTTGAAAGTCCGGACTTTCTGGTTGACAAGTCTGGCAAAAGCCTTAGAATTGCTGCTTCTTTAATATATAACCTTGGAATTTGCCGCCGCTTCTTCAAAAGTATAGCCTTTCTCAGGAAAACCATACAAAATGACAAACCTGATGTGGTCATTAATTTTTATGAACTGCTCTGCGGTTTGACGTATTTTGTTTATCGGCCTCAAACGCCCTGTGTATGCCTGGGCCATCATTTAATCATGCAACATCCGGATTTCCATTTTCCAACGGAAAGAAAAATTGAGAAATTTTTGTTGAAGCTGAATACCAGGCTTACCTGCATAGGAGCACAGAAATTACTGGCCCTCTCGTATAAAAAATGGCCTGATGTCCCAGATAGAAAATTATATATCCTTCCTCCTCTCCTGCGCAAAGAAATTTTAAACATGCAACCCGAAACAGGGTCTTTCCTGTTGGTTTATTTGCTAAATCCGGGCTATATCGACGAAATCATTTCCTGGCATAAGGATTATCCGGACGTGATCGTGCATTGCTTTTGCGACTCTCCACCGCAATTTAAATATCCCGGACTCACTTTCCATGTGATCAACGACAGGCTTTTTGAAGAATACCTCAGAACCTGTTCCGGATTTATTACCTCTGCCGGATTTGAAGCGTTGTGCGAAGCCCTTTACCTTGATAAACCCGTTATGATGGTGCCTACGGGCCATCACTATGAGCAATTCTGCAATGCTTATGCTGCTTCAAAAAACGGACTCTGCCTTTCAGAAAAAAAATTCAATATCTCCTCTTTCTTGAATTATATGAAGAATCCTTGCCCGGACAGAGAAAAATATAAATCATGGATCCATTCTTTTCAATCAGAATTTCAGAAACATCTCGCAGAAATTTCTAATTTTAAGTCTTGATAGATAAAATCGAATATGCATCTGCAAAAAAACCATATCATAATCAAAAATGCCCCAAATGGAAAATGGATGATTTTTTTTATGGTTTCCTTATTGTCGTTCTCCCTGGATAAAATTACCGCCCAGGTAGGAGGCAGTTCAACCTATGATTTTCTGGAGCTCCCGGTATCAGCTCGTACCACCGCCCTGGGAGGGAAACTAAATGCACTCAGCGACGATGATTTATCCCTTGCTGCCAATAATCCATCCCTGCTTATTCCGGAAATGGACAACCACCTGTTTTTCAATTATGTTGATTACATTGCCGACATTAATTATGGTTATGCATCCTATTCAAGAAATCAAAAAGGAA
>JAUZOH010000236.1 GCA_030706565.1 Bacteroidota bacterium
ATGATTAGCCTAAGCGATTGGTCGTAAGTAAAATAGTTCCATGCCCAGTTGATAAAAATCAACAGTTTATTTTTAACCCCTAAGATGGCCATCAGGTGAATAAACATCCAGACAAACCAGGCAAGAGTACCCTGAAAACGGACATAAGGCAGGTCGACCACTGCATTATTGCGGCCTACTGTTGCCAGGGTTCCTAAGTCGTGATAGTGAAATGGAAGCAGCGGTTTGTTTTTGCTAAGGTTAACAAAATTTTCGGCCAGCAATTTAGCCTGCTGTATCGCTACCTGGGCAACCTGGGGATGACCTTTGGGGTATTGCTCATCCATCAGAAGGGCTACATCCCCTATGGCAAAAATATTGGTATAACCTTTTACCAGATTGGAAGAATCGACAATTATACGGTTTCCTCTTCCTGTTGTGGCTTTATCCAAGCCTTCCAGAATGTTCCCTTTTATCCCCGCTGCCCAGATTAAAGAATAGGCGGGAATTTCTTTTCCATTGCTCAGCTGCACATTTTCCCCGTCAAAATCAGTAACCTGAACACCTGTAAGGACTGTTACCCCATCGGCCTGCAGATATTTCTGGGATTCCTTGGATGACTTTTCGGACATGTTGGCCAGTATTCTTGGGGCGGCTTCGACCAGAAAAATGGACATCTTTGAAAAATCAAGCTCCGGAAAATCTTTGGGAAGCACATAACGTTTCATCTCTGCAATGGCACCTGAAAGTTCGACGCCGGTGGGGCCTCCGCCCACTATGACGATATTCATTAAACGTATTTGCTGTTGCTGGTCGCAGGTGGATAGTGCAGCTTCATAATTTTGCAATAAAGTATTTCTCAATCCCAAAGCTTCGGGAACAGATTTCATGGGTATGGCATTTTTGCTGATATTTTCCTGTCCGAAATAATTGGTATCGGCACCGGTGGCGATTACCAGATAATCGTAATCGATATTCCCTATAGAAGTGATGATTTGGTTGTTCTCCGAGTCAACCGAAAATACTTCAGCCATGCGGATGTGTATGCTCTTTTTATGATGAAATATTTTACGCAGCGGAAAAGAAATAGAACTGGGTTCAATACCGGATGTGGCAACCTGGTAAAACAAAGGTTGAAATTGATGATAGTTAAAACGGTCAATTAATACTATCTGAAAGTTTTGTCTGGAAAGTTTTTTTGCGAGTTTCAATCCTGCAAAGCCCGAGCCTACTATAATAATTCTTTTTTGCCCGGTATAAGGAATATTAGCGACCATAATTTAAATTTTAGACCTAAGTTAACAAAAATTAGAAGAAAATTCGATACTTTTATTAATAATGTACTGCTAATTATTTTTGCACTAGACTTGCGTTAATCCTATTAATTTATTAGATTTATTAAAGAAACAATTGCCCCCTGCTTAATGTTTAAAATTTGAATTTGATATAGGAGATAAATAATTATAGTTTCGGAATGATGAGAAAAATTGAAATGGTCGATCTTAAAAGTCAATATCAACACCTTAAGGCTGATATTGATGAGGCTATACAAAATGTAATCAATTCTGCTGTTTTCATTAAAGGATCTGAAGTATTCAATTTTGAAAATGAGCTGGCGAACTATCTTGGCGTTCAACATGTTATTTCCTGTGGAAATGGCACGGATGCCCTTCAGATTGCATTGATGGGACTAGGTTTGCAGAAAGCAGATGAAATTATTACCTCTGATTTTACCTTTATTTCAACCGCTGAAACGATAGGATTACTTGGGTTTGATCCTGTTTTTGCAGAAGTTGATACAAATACCTTCAATATTTCTCCTTCCTTCATAGAAAAAGTCATTACTTCCCGGACAAAGGCGATTGTTCCTGTCCATCTTTTTGGCCAGTGTTCTGATATGGATGAAATCATGAGAATTGCCTCCGAATATCACCTGCAGGTAGTGGAAGATGCAGCCCAGGCGCTGGGAGCGGAATATACTTTTGCCGACGGTGCGGTAAAAAAGGCCGGAACAATTGGGAAGATAGGCTGTACTTCGTTTTTCCCATCCAAAAACCTGGGATGTTATGGTGACGGAGGCGCTATATTTACCAATGATGATGAACTTGCTGAAAATCTTCGTTCCATTGCGAATCACGGGATGAAGGTCAGGTATTATCACGAACGGTTGGGAGTGAATTCACGGCTTGATGCTATTCAGGCTGCTATCCTGAGGGTCAAACTCAGGCACCTGGATGAATATAACCAGGCCAGGCAAAAGGTTGCGGACTTTTATGACCATGCTTTTGCAGGCCTTCCTGAGCTTATGGTTCCACAGCGGAATCCTCATTCGACGCATATTTTTAACCAATATACGCTGGTTTTGGAAGATAGCAGCTCCCGTGACCATTTGAAGGAATTCCTGAATTCAAAGGAAATCCCTTCAATGATCTATTATCCTGTTCCTTTGCACCTTCAAAATGCTTTTAAATACCTGGGTTATGGGCCAGGTGATTTCCCCGATACGGAGAGGCTTTGCAAATCGGTTATTTCTTTGCCCATGCATACTGAGCTGGATGAGGAACAACTGGATTTCATCACAAAATCTGTACTGGAATTTTTCGGTAGATAAAATATTAATCATAAACCTGATGGAAGATAATTATTTCGCACACGAAACGGCAATCATTGATGAAAATTGTAAAATCGGAAAGGGAACCAGAATATGGCATTTTTCTCATATCATGAGTGGCTGTGAAATAGGGGAGAACTGTAACATTGGGCAGAATGTCGTTGTTGCGCCCCGGGTTAAACTGGGCAAAAACGTAAAGGTACAGAATAATGTTTCGATTTATACGGGTGTGATTTGTGAAGATGACGTATTCCTTGGGCCTTCCATGGTATTTACCAATGTTATTAATCCGCGTAGTGCAGTGAACAGGCGGAGCGAATACCAGGAAACCATTGTTCATAAGGGCGCTACTATAGGGGCGAATGCTACAATCATTTGTGGGCACGATATCGGTGAATATGCCTTTATTGGAGCAGGAACCGTAGTAACCCGGGAGGTTAAACCCTATGCATTGGTAGTTGGGAATCCGGCCAGACAGATAGGCTGGATGAGTGAGTATGGGCATAAACTGGTTTTTAATGCTGAGGGCATTGCCGAATGCCCGGAAACTCAAGAAAAATACAGGCTTGAAAATGGAAGGGTGTTAAAAATTTCCTAAATAAAAATTACTTATGGATAATAATAAGGTGAATTTTGCAATTATTGGGGTAGGTGGCTATATCGCTGTGCGACACCTGAAAGCAATAAAAGATACCGGGAATAAACTGGTATGTGCCCTTGATCCTTTCGACAGTGTTGGGGTAATTGACAGTTATTTCCCGGATGCTGATTTTTTTGTTGAATTTGAAAGATTCGACCGGCATGTGGATAAACTCAGGCGCCAGGGGACCAAAGTTGATTATGTCAGCATTTGTTCGCCCAACTATCTTCATGATGCGCACATCCGTTTTGCCTTGAGAAATCAGGCTGTAGCAATATGTGAAAAGCCTATTGTCCTCAATCCCTGGAACATTGATGCCTTACAGGAGATTGAGCAGGAAACCGGAGGAAAAGTTTATACCATCCTGCAGTTGAGGCTTCATCCTGCAATTATCGCTTTAAAAAAGAAGATTGAAGAGGGGCCCAAGAATAAAATATATAATGTTGATCTGACTTATATTACCAGCAGGGGGAGGTGGTATTTTATTTCCTGGAAGGGCGATATTCAAAAGTCAGGAGGGGTAGTAACCAATATCGGGGTTCATTTTTTTGATATGCTTTCCTGGATTTTTGGCGGGGTTAAGGAAAATGTAGTGAATTATTCCAGGCCTGATAAGGCAGCAGGATATTTGATGTTGAGAAGGGCTAGGGTAAGATGGTTTTTAAGTTTGGACCATAAAGATATTCCCGAAGAAATAAAAACCAATGGCCAGACTACATTTAGATCAATTACCGTGGATGGCGAAGAAGTAGAATTTAGTGGTGGATTCACTGAGTTACATACCCAGTCATATCAGGAAATATTGAAAGGGAATGGCTTCTGTCTGGAAGATTCAAGGACGTCAATAGAAACTGTTTATACCATCCGTAATAGCAAACCTGTAGGATTGAGGGGTGAATATCATCCTTTTTTGAAGAAGTTAAAACTTTTGTAATCGGTTGTTATTTTGTCTGTTAATAATTTAATTAAGAAATTTTGAATAAATAGCAAGAGAAAGACTACTTTTATCTCTTTAGAAGTATATTATTTATAGGCTAATAAATTGGAAAGAAAAGAAATGTACGAAAAATTGGTAAGCAGGCAGGAAAAGCTTGCACTGATTGGATTAGGCTATGTGGGATTGCCCATTGCTTTGGCATTTGCCAAGAAAATTTCAGTTATCGGATTTGATGTTAATTCGGAACGTGTGGAGCTGATGAAAAAGGGTATAGATCCGAGTAAGGAGCTTGATTCCGGAACTTTTAAAAATTGCGACATCACTTTTACGGATTCCCTTGATGAATTGAGAAAGGCCAGTTTCTTTATTGTGGCCGTTCCCACCCCGGTTGATGAGCATAATTTACCGGATCTGACTCCCTTACTTAGCGCAACAAAAACAGTAGGCCAAGTATTAAAAGAAGGTGATTATGTGGTATATGAATCTACTGTTTATCCGGGTTGTACTGAAGAGGATTGCATCCCGTTGCTTGAGAAAATGTCCGGTTTAAAATACAAGACCCAGTTTAAGGTAGGGTTTTCGCCAGAACGGATTAATCCCGGCGATAAGGAACATACCCTGGCCAAAATAAAGAAAATAGTTTCCGGTTGTGATCCTGAAGCTGCTGATAATATTGCCGATACCTACAGTTTGGTGGTGGAAGCAGGGGTACATAAAGCAAGTTGCATCAAAGTTGCTGAAGCTGCCAAAATCATTGAAAATACTCAAAGAGATATCAACATTGCTTTTATGAACGAGCTTTCCATGATTTTTAACCGGATGGGGATAAATACCTACGAGGTTTTGGAAGCAGCCGGTACCAAATGGAATTTCCTTAAATTTTTCCCTGGCCTTGTGGGGGGCCATTGTATTGGAGTTGATCCTTATTACCTTTCCTACAAAGCAAAGGCTTTAGGTTATCATGCCCAGATTATCAATGCCGGCCGTTCCATCAACGACTCAATGGGCAGTTATATTGCCAATCAGACCGTGAAAAAAATTATTGCTGCTGATGGAAACATCAAACATGCCCGGGTCCTGATTATGGGTATAACCTTCAAGGAAAATGTCAGCGATATCCGTAATTCCAAAGTGGTTGATATTTACCGGGAACTTAGGTCATTTGGAATGGAAAATATTGATGTTATTGATCCCAATGCCTCCTCTAAAGAAATCAAGAAGGAATACGGTTTTGATATGGTTGAACAAGCCGGAAAAAATTACGATGCCATCATTCTGGCTGTTAATCATCAAGAATATTGCAATTTACCGGAAAGTTATTTTAAATCTATTTCTAAACCCAATGCAGTATTTGTAGATGTCAAAGGAATTTATCGCGACAAGATTAAAGATTTAATTTACTTTAGTTTATAGTTTACTATCAGTAGTATAGATTTAATAATTCCATGTTGAATCCAAATGTTTTTGGGTAGACATGGAATTGTTAATTTATATAATAACCAATTGATTTATAGATAGTTGTATTATTTACTTAAACATTACTTGAATTTTAACCTGTTTAAAAAATTATAAATCAATAAAATATGATTTTTGTTCAGTTAACTTTTCTACTTTTTAATCCGTTTTTTAAGAAATTTTTTGGAATTAAAGGTTTTAGGGCTGAAATTTTTGATGTAAAAATTTCAGGATTTGGTATTAATTAAATCAATACTTTAGAAATATTAACTCAAATGATTTTAATATAGTTAAATATAAATATAAT
>JAUZOH010000237.1 GCA_030706565.1 Bacteroidota bacterium
CGGAACCGGCTTAAATTTTTCCATTTCACAACTTTTGCCAGATCGTATCCGAGTGTAATATTTGAAATTTTTAAATAGCTTCCATCATGAACATAAAGATCTGAAAATTCTGCCCAGTTAGATCCATTTTGAGTCACTCGGGGCATTGTATTTGAAGTTCCCTCACCATGCCAACGGCTCAGAATATCAGAGGTCCAGTTACCATATTGGCCAGGGTTACGATAAGACTGAACAATTTTATTACCTGCGACTCCATTGGCTGCAACAGAAAGATCGAAATTTTTATAATTGCCTGAAAATGTAAAACCAAATATATGGTGCGGATTCGGATCGCCGATATTTGTTTTATCATCAGCTGTAATTACGCCATCGCCATTCAAATCCACATATTTCAAATCACCCGGATGAGCAGTTGGTTGTAATACATTTTCGTTACTTCTATATGATTTTACTTCTGCTTCATTTTGAAAAATTCCAGCAGTTTTATATCCCCAGAAATATCCAATCGGATTTCCTGTTGAAGCTCTAAAAAATTCAGGGCCATTTACAAATAAACTGTTGGTGCCGCCGTGAATAATTCCATCAGATGTCGGGATATTATTAACCACATTTTTATTATAGGCATAGGAACCGGAAACAGTGAAGGTAAAATCTTTCCCAAATGTTCCATTGTATGATAATTGAAGTTCTGTGCCTTTATTGGTAACATCGCCACCATTAATATATGGATTTTTATTTACACCGGCTGTTGCTAATAAAGGCGCTGCAATCAACCAGTCTTTTGTGGTCTTGTTGTATAAATCAAGACTCATTTCTAATTTACCACGAAATAATCTTGCATCAAAACCAATATTGGTTTGTTGCGATGTTTCCCATTTAGTATTTTCAACTCCAATTGTCGAAGGATATGAACCTTGAGTTAAAGTACTATTATTATTGCCAAAATTGTATTGAGCGTTTGATAAGGCAATTAAAGACAGGTAATTAAATGCAGAAATACCATCATTGCCATTAGAACCCCAGCTAGCACGTACTTTCAAAAAATCCAGCCAATTATGGGTTGATTCCATAAATGCCTCATTACTTGCCACCCAACCGGCAGAAAATGATGGGAAGTATCCCCATTGATGATCTTTGGCAAACATAGTAGAACCATCAGCACGAAAAATAACAGAGGCTAAATATTTTTCTTTATAACTGTAATTAATACGGCCGAAAAAAGAAGCTTGAGCATACACCGCATTTGCATTTCCATAAAGCGACATTCCATGAGTAATGGTTTGCTTGTTGGCAGCAGAAGTGTCAGCACTCATGGTTATTGAAGTTACTGTAGAAGTACTTAGATAACCACGATCAAAAGAACTAAATAAAGTAGATCCAGTAATATTCCCGCCTACAAATGTTCCCTGGTATTTACGAATTGCAGTACCGGCTAAAACATCAAATTTGTGATCATCATTTCCAAACAGGTAGTTAATTGTATTATCCCAGTTCCACGTATATCCCTGAGAACTACCCTGACCAGTTTTTTCGTAAAGGTTAAACTCATATATTGATAACTTATCATAAGCAGGAGTATAGCTATGATTAGCAGAAGAAGAATAATTTAAACCGAAAGTTGATTTTATTTTTAAATTGTTGATGGGTTGAAATTCTGCATAAACATCTCCTATTAATTTTTGAGTCTTTTTATCATTCTGATTATTGTATTGCATTACTGCATAAGGATTCGCTTCAGTATTATTCCAAGGGCCCCCATTATATATGGTAGAGTTAATACTGCTTAAATAATTCCCTTTTTCATCGTACATGGCTAATAAAGGACTTGTGCCAAAGGCGCTATGAAGAGGATTACCGGAATATATTCCTCCATCTGCTATCCCTTTTTGATCAGTGAAAGAAAAAGTCAGGTGTTCACCTAAGCTCAACACCCCGTCGTATATTTTACGTTCGGAATTTGAACGGAAGTTATATCGCTTATAGTTTGAAAGATCCGAACCGCCAATTATTCCTCCCTGTTGAGTATAGGACAAACCTAAGGAATAAGAGGTAACATCAGTTCCTCCAATGGAAGATAAATCATAATTTTGAACCGGAACATTGGAAGAAAACATTTGGTCTAACCAGTTAGTCCCGTTGCCTAAGGCATTAATTTGCGCTTGTGTGAAAAGAGGCAATTTCCCTGAATTTATTGCTGCTTCATTTTGCATAGTAGCATATTGAGTTGCATTCAACAAAGCCACTTTATGGCCAATATTTTGTACACCGTAATATGCATCGAAATCAATTTGTCCTGTTTTTTTACCTGACATTCCACTTTTTGTCGTAATCAAAACGACACCGTTTGCCCCGTTGATACCATAGATGGCACATGATGCAGCATCTTTTAAAATATCAACGGAAGCAATATCCGAATTGTTTAAATAGGTAATATCGCTGGTAATAACACCATCAACCACATAAAGCGGATTTGCATTTCCTATAGTTCCCACACCACGAATGTTTACTTTAAAACCACCACCGGGTTGACCCGAAGTAGAAGTAATATTTACCCCTGCGATGTGTCCTTGTAATGCTTGTAATGCATTGGTAGTGTTGAGTTTTTGAAGGTCTTCGCCTTTCATTGATACAGTGGCGCCGGTTACTAATTTTTTCTTCTGAACGCCGTAACCAACTACCACTACCTCTTCCAGTTTTTTAACATCTTCATTGAGAGAGATATCTATTTGGGATTTGCCAGCTACTGATACCTCTTTGGAAACATATCCCAGGAATGACACTACCAGTACATCATTATCAGTTACATCGATAGTAAAACGACCATCAACCCCTGTAACAGTGCCGTTGGTTGTCCCCTTCACCAAAATATTGACCCCGGGTAATGAATTATTGTCTGTTGCAGAGATAATTTTACCGGTCACTTTGTGTTTTGTAGTTTCCTGGGCAAACAAGTTTGAACTCGACATAACCTGCGTAATAAGGACTATTCCTAAGAATATCGCAGTAAATTTTAAAGCAGAACTTGCTTTAAACAGGGACTTTCTCATCCCCTTGATCTTGAACTTTTCTTTCATAGAATTTAATATTAGGTTAATTTATATCCGTTATTTATGTGTATACATGACTTTACTCTTTTATCGATGTAAGTTAAAGGAGTTGGTCGGCCACCTCAAATAGCCACTTGAGTAAACCATAAACACCAACCTGTCAAATCCTTAATCATCAAATTGGCTGTAATGCAGAAAGACTTTGTTTATTTGAAATCATATCACTACTTTGGTGAAAACCTTACTCAAATCCGAGAAGGCAACTTCGCCAGTTTTGAGCGAAACAGAGGCTTTTAATTTATCGGTACTCAGGCTGATCCAACCTTTATGTATTTCCGTTTTCCAATTACTTTATTATGGGGATAATCCTTAATCATCAGGCTATTTTCAGCAGAGAAGTCATTGGATGGAATGACAATGACATGAATAATCTGATTAGATACTACCTGAAGCCTGATTGACTTGGCTCCGTTTCCGGTAACCTTTTCTGGATGAACAACCACGCCATCAGTCAGGATTTTATAATCTGCAGCCTGGGACGAAAACATGAACATTAAAAACAAGAAGCAAAGACAAATTGTAGTTCTTTT
This sequence comes from Bacteroidota bacterium, assembly GCA_030706565.1. NCBI lineage: Bacteria > Pseudomonadati > Bacteroidota > Bacteroidota bacterium. The sequence continues at coordinate 3,638 of JAUZOH010000237.1, forward strand.
CATCATAAGAAAATTAGGTGAAACAGGTTTTTTAATCTATGCATCGGGACAAAACGATCATTAACTACAGAATTCCGTAAAAACACGGCTTAGAAATCTTAATCCATCGATTCTGTCACCAATACAGAAATAACAAACAGAAGCAAAAAAACTAAATACTTCATTTTCAAATCTAGTCCAGAATTTTTGAAGTCAGGGGATGCAAATGTTTAAATTAGGGGGATAATTTGTTAACTACAGGGGTTAAAATGTTGCCAAAAAGGGTATGATTTGTTGACCGGAATAACTCTCAAATCGCGTTACCTTTTGTACAACTTATCATTCTGCACTTTTCGTTTATATCCTTACGGATTTTAATCCCTGAGAAATTCAGATTTTTCAACAGGAGAGAAATTTCATCAAACAAAGCTTCGTTTATTTCGAAATAAAGATGGCCATTTTCGACAAGATGCTCCCAGGCAAAAGCTGCTATTGCCCTATAAAAACGCAACGGGTCCTCATCAGGGACAAAAAGAGCCAACGAAGGTTCATAATCCAGGACATTGGGCAGCATCAACTTTTTTTCCGATTCGCGGACATAAGGAGGATTGCTCACGATCACCTCAAACAATGAAGAAGACGGGAAAGGCTGATTTTTTAAAATATCGCAGTAGTAAAAATTGATATTTACTTTGTTCAAGGCCGCATTTCCGGCAGCAACTTTCAAGGCAGGTTCAGAAACATCGATTGCATCGACTTCAGCACCGGCAATATTTTTCGCCAAAGCCACAGCAATACAACCGCTGCCTGTACCAATATCAAGGATTCTGGTTTTCCCGCCGGGGTGCACTTCATCGCTGATCCATTTCACCAGCTCTTCGGTTTCAGGCCGGGGAATCAGCACATGGGAATTGACTTTAAACCTAAGCCCGTAAAACTCAGTCTCACCTAAAATATATTGAACAGGTTCATTCTTTTGAAGCCTCGAGATTATTTCGTTAATTTTGTCAAATGTGGCAGCCGGAATTAATTGTTCCGGTTTCAAGACCAGGTCGGTCTGGCTATAGGAAAGCAGATGCTCAAAAATAATACGGATAAAACCCTGCACTTCCGATTTGGGATAACGGTTTGCCAGGCCCTGCCTGATTAAAGCTAAAGTTTCCCTGATCGTATGTTCTCCCGGCTGCATCATGCTGTAAGATTTTTGGTAAAATTACATTTTTGTTCAAAGAGATTTAAAAAAATATTAAAATGAACGAACAGGAAAAATATATGAAACGTTGCCTGGAGCTTGCTGCCCTGGGAAAAGGGAATACTGCGCCCAATCCTATGGTAGGTTCTGTCATCGTTCTGAACGACCAAATTATTGGAGAAGGCTACCACAGGCAATGTGGCGAGGCACATGCAGAAGTAAATGCCATTGCATCAGTCAAAGATCAATCGTTGCTAGTTCATGCCACCTTATATGTAAGCCTGGAACCCTGCGCGCACTACGGGAAAACACCGCCCTGTGCCGACTTGATCGTTAACAAAAAAATCCCCCATGTGGTGGTAGGTACAACCGATTCAAATAAACTGGTGGCAGGGAAAGGAATTGGAAAACTCCTTCAGGCAGGTTGCAAGGTCGATATGGGTATACTGGAAAAGGAATGCAGGGAGATCAACCGGCGCTTTTTTACTTTCCAGGAACAAAAAAGGCCTTATATCATTTTAAAATGGGCGCAGACTGCCGACGGGTTTATTGATTTCAGGTGCGAATCAACAGAAAAGGCCGCCCGGATAAGCAACGAGTTGTCCCACACCTTGGTTCATAAATGGAGAAGCGAGGAGCAAGCCATCATGGTTGGCACAAATACAGCCTTGATGGACAATCCTCAACTCACCACCCGGAAATGGCCCGGAAAAAATCCTATCCGGATTGTTTTGGACCGGAATTTAAGATTGCCCGCTTCATTGCATTTGTTCGACCAGTCAGTTCCCACCCTTGTCTTTAACGAAAAGTCAAACCAGGAACAGGCCAACCTGACTTATATTCAAATTGATTATAACGATAACCCGATTGATTCGGTCTTAAACGAACTTTATATACGAAATATCCAGTCGGTCATTATTGAAGGCGGGGCAGAATTGTTAAACAGCTTGATCAAAGCAGGGAAATGGGACGAAGCCCGCATTTTCACGGCAGATAAATATTTCAACCAGGGCGTAAAAGCCCCGGTCCTGAATGCCGAACCGGATTACCGGGATAGTCTGGGAAAGGATTTGTTGGAGGTTTTCAGGAATAAAAAATAAGAG
>JAUZOH010000238.1 GCA_030706565.1 Bacteroidota bacterium
CCAATTGGTTTGTTTTGAAGCACCTTTAAATTCTTTCCAGATAAATACGCCCCAAATGGCCGCAATCATTGTTGCACCTTGTCCTAAACCATAAGAAATAGCAGCGCCCGCCTTACCTGCTGCGATATAACTCAATGAAGTCCCTAATGCCCATATACAACCGCCTATAATTCCTACTAAATGGGTTTTGAAATTCCCCTGAAAATATTGTTTATAAGAAACGGGAGTTCCTTCAATCGGCTTTTTCATGAAAAGGGTATTGAAAACAAAATTGCTCACAAAAATTCCTATAGAGAAAATGAAGAAAGCAGAATAAGGGGTTAACTTTCCGGGGGAAGGTTGTTCGAAATTATTTAAGTCCATGGCAGCTGCTACAAAACGATAGAAGAATGCCATTAAAACTCCGGCAAATATGGCTAACAATATTCCTTTTTTATTTGATTTTCCGCTCTCTCCCTTTTTCATTTTGCCAGCAGCAATACCATTAAAAATGATAGCCAACATAATAAGGGAAACCCCTAAAAATAAAAGACAGGGATCACCTTTGGGAGTCGAGAAATAATTCACAAACACACCTAGAACCAACGCTATTCCAACACCTAGGGGAAATGCTACCGCCAATCCAGCCAATGATATAGAGGCAGAGAGTAAGATATTGGCAGCATCGAAAATTATACCACCAATTATAGCACTAACGATATTAGCTAAATCAGCTTGTTTTAAATCTGGAATAAACGAACGTCCATTTTCGCCAAAGCTACCCAGCGTGAATCCCAAGACAAGACTAAACAGCAAAATGCCAATAACATAATCCCAATAAAAGAGCTCATAACGCCAGGTTTTGGCTGCCAGTTTTTGGGTATTACCCCAAGAACCCCAGCAGAGCATAGTAACTATGCAAAACACCACAGCCAATGAATAATTTTCGACAATAAACATAATTTTGATTTTTTTAGTTTGTAATTAAGGCATCTATATTTTGAAAGAATTAAATCCAGATAGTTATAGGTTAAGTTCCTTCCTGTACGGAATTGATGATTGTGCTCCTGCACGTGTTACTGTTATTCCAGATGCTTTATTCGCCATTTTTACCGCATCTTCTGTTGTGAAACCTTCTGAAATAGCTATACATAATGCACCACAAAATGTATCACCTGCTGCAGTGGTGTCAATAGCAGTAACCTTCTCAGCTGGAACCTCATAATATATATTCCCTTCTTTAACCAATGCACCCTTTGATCCCAAAGTAATAATAACTATGTCAACACCTTTTGAACTGATAATGTCTGCTGCTTGTTTTGCTGAATCTAAATCCACAACTTTTATCCCAGTAAGCATTTCCGCTTCGGTTTTATTGGGAACAATTGCATACAAACACTTCAGCAAATCATTTGACAAAAAAGCAGCCGGTGCAGGATTCAAAATCACTTTAATACCTTTTTCACAAGCTATCTTTGCTGCATATTCAACAGTTTCCATCGGTATTTCAAGTTGCATCAATAAAATATCTGCACTTTCAATCACTTTTCTGGCTTTTTCAATATCTTTTGTATTTAAGCTTGAATTGGCACCGGAAGCAACAACAATGCAATTTTCCCCATTTGTATCAACCATAATGAGAGCGACGCCAGAGGGTAAATTTGGATCCGAAAAAATAAAATCCGTGTTGATATTTTCATCACTATACATCTCTATGGATTGTTTTCCAAATAAATCATTTCCTGTTTTAGAAATAAAAGTAACATTGCCTCCTAAACGTGCAATTGCGACGGCTTGATTAGCTCCTTTACCTCCCGGATTCATCATAAATGCGCCCCCAAGAACTGTTTCGCCAGGAACAGGCAATCTATTTGATTTCACCACCATATCTGTATTGCAACTCCCTATAACTACGATTTTATTTTTGCTCATGAAATTTGTATTTTTTGTGAAAAATTGATTTTTACTATTATTCTTATTTCGTAAACAAACATAAATGACCTAGGAATATTATAAAAACAAAAAAAATAGAGAATTAATAAATATAAACAATAGATATTAAAATTTTATAATTACAACAAACTGATAATTAATTATATAGAATATATATAAAACAATTTAGTGATATTTTCAACAATAATTACTAAAAATATTTTTGCGGATGTGTAAAAAGAAATTGAAACAAAAAGAAATTGCAACAAAAGAAATTGCAACAAAAAGAAATCACTTTTTTTTGTAACCACTATGGAAAATTAAAAGAAATAAGTATAAAAAAGTTGCATTTACAAAATTGCCCCTGGTTTGACCGGGTTGGAAAGGCAAAAATTTAATCATTAAAGAGGATTATATTTCATTCCCTGGAAGCAAGCCCCTATTAAAACATTCTAAATTACTTTGATCATCAAGTCACCAATCAGTGCTTCTGCCGAATTTTTCAATTTTTTAAATTAAAGCATTCCGTACCCCTATTAGAGGGCTTGGAAATTTCAGATTTCTCTTTTGATTAAGTATTTACATACTTGGTCGTCTCTCATCACTTTTTTTTTATTGATCCAAAAAATTTGTATCCTTACAAAAAAAATCATGTCAAAGTTTTCATCCTTAATTTTGCTTATAAATTCGTTAAGCAAATCAGAACGAAAAAAAATTTCTTCCACATTGAATCTCTCAGATGACAATACAGACTACCTATTCTTATATAAACTTATTAATAAGCATCCGATTAATTCTCAAGATATTATAAAAGAAGAATTTACAAAAAAACGTCCCGGTTCGGCTTTAAATACCTCAGTAAATTATCTTTTTGATACTTTAATCTCTATATTGAGTCAATTGCGAACAAATCAAGATAGCTTCTTTACTCTTTTCAATTTATTAATGAACGCGAAAGTTCTATTTGAAAAATCACTATATCATGAATGTTTTCAATTGCTTATAAAAGTGCAAAACGAAGCTATGCTGTTCGAGAAATATAACATACTACTTGTTGCACAAAAGATGGAGCTTGATTATCTTTTAATTTTAGATTTTCCAGGGATAAGTGAGCAAGAACTACTTAACAAACAATATGAAATAAATAACACCCTGAAAAAAATTCGAAAAATCAATGAACATGCTTCATTGTATGAGATTCTTAGATACCGAATTTTGCATAAAGGGGCTGCCAGATCCAATAAACAAAAACAGGAATTAAGTGATTTGGTCGTTAGTGAAATGAGTATTGTGTCAAATTCCAATTTTGAAAACTTTGAAATCAAAAAAAATCATAAGCTATTTCAGGCAAATTATTTAATTAATGTGGGAGATTATAAGTCTGCTCTTTTCTCGCTTTACGAACTAAATAAAGACTACGAACAAAACAGGCACCTGTTTAGTAATCCTCCCATATACTATCTAATGACCATTGAAGGAATACTTGAAAGTTTGCGCGCTATCAAGAATTATGCAGAAATGAGCTATTTTATCGCACCATTAGAAGCCATTGAAACATCCTCAAATCAATTTAAAATTCAGATTCAATACGTCGTTAATATGTATAAGCTAGTTTCGCTTATAGACACAGGTAGGTTTAACGAAGCAAAAGCATTTATAGATGGGAAAAAAGAAGCTTTATACAATAAAATTGACATGTTGATTCCTGCCAGAAAAGCAAAACTCTTATTAAATATTGCACTGGTTTATCTGGGAACCAAAGAATTTACTAAAGCTCATAAGGTTATTAGTCAAATTATGATGAATGGGAAAAATATCTTCTCACTCCCTTTATTTAGGACCATTAGACTTGTTAATCTAATGATCCTTTATGAATTGAAGGAATTCGACTATATTGAATCTGAGGTTAGATCTTTTAAGCATGAAATTCAAAACAAAGAAAGAATTTATCAGATTGAAACTCTAATGTTAAAATTTATTAACAAACCAATTGATGGAATGTCCCAAAAAGACAGACTTCAACTTTGGGCAAAGATTAGCCCGGAACTTTCGGACATTCAAAATAATAAATACGAGCGGCAACTACTTCGGATATTTGATTTTACTGTATGGGTTGAATCAAAAATAAGAAATATCCCTCTTGATAAATTATTAATGGATAAAATTTAAGATGATTATCCGCAATTGTACCCGTATTTGCCCTACCAGGTATCTTCAACCGCAGCAATCATGAACCTTTCAAATAGATGTTTTTCAAAATATCTGCGATTGGTTTTATAACAAAATTCATTTTTAGGTAAACTAATTTCAGGGAGTGATCAATTCACATCAAAAAAGGGATACATATGCTTATATCCCCTTTTTAATCAAAAATAAGAAATCTATAGACTTTTCCTCTTACCATTTGGGATTTTGAACTAGATTTTTGTTGAGGTCGACTTCTCCCTGTGGATATCCCCAGACATAATCGCGGGCAGGGTTAAATATGCGGGTTTCAACCAATACATTTTTCCCAAAGTCGGCACGTTTATTGTCAAAATTGTTGAAAATTCCGTGTAAATCACCTGGCATAACATTTTCCGCAATCTTCCAGCGGCGTATGTCGAAGAGGCGCTGTTCTTCTATAGCAAATTCTATGCGGCGCTCTCTGCGGACAATGCTGCGCAGCTCGGTCTGAGATTTACCTGAAGAAATAGGCGGCTGGTTGACGCTGGCACGCTGGCGTACCTGGTTTATTGCATTATAAACCGAGGCATCAATGTCGTTGGCTTCAATTTTGGCCTCAGCATAGGTGAGCAGGACCTCGGCATAACGAAGGACGATAATATCGTTGGTTGAATTGCCATCCCACGATCCATCTATGACAGCTGGAGTGTATTTTTTGTAGTAATAAGCAGTATAGGATGCATTATTTTGTCCCAGGCGATAAGGAGAAGTAGGATTGGTTACATCAATGGTAATTCCGTTTACTACACTTCCGGGTACTACAATGGTCATTTTCAGCCGGGGATCCCGGTTGTCATAAGGATGTTGCGGATTATAAAGAGGAGATTGATCAATGGTCTTTCCATCCGTACATTCATAAGCATCAACAAGTGCCTGGGTAGGAACCACCTGGGACCATCCCCCAACGTATGGACCCCCAACCCAGGTTGCAAGCGAACTTTTGGATGTGGGAACATATTGCCCTGCCAGAATAATTTCCTTGCTGCTTTCATTTGTCCCATCAAATAAGCTGGAATAATTGGGATCAATACTGTATACCCCTAAATCCATTACCGCTTTGGCCGCTTTGGCCGCTTCAACCCATTGGCCGTCATAAAGCAACACCCTTGCTTTAAGAGCCAGGGCAGCTCCCCTGGTGACACGGCCCTGGTCGGAAGCATCCGCGTATGACAAGGGAAGATTTGCACTATATGCATCTATGTCATTGACAATAAATTTAACAACATCAGCTTTGGGCGTTTTTGCAGCTTTAAATTCGCTGATTTTCTGCAAATGATCAATCAGGGGTACATCTCCATAAAGCCCGATTAACTGCTGGTAAGCATAATCCCTAAAGAATCGGGCCTCACCGTCTAAGCGTTTTCTTAAGGTCTCGTCCATATTAGGTACAGAGCCAATATTATCGTGCACAATATTGGCCGTGGCAATAGCCTGGTAATAATAAGACCAGAAATGATTAATGGTACCACTGCTGGCAGTCGCCGTACCATTGCCCAACAAACGGATATCACTTGGCCAATCACTCCATGAATAACTATCATCGGTAGCACAGGTTAAAAAAGTTTTCCACCATTCATCCCTTATGTAATTATAACAGGAAGTTACATACATTTTTGCCTGATCAGTTGTTTGCCAATAGTTCTGACTGGTATAGGAATCTTCCTTAACTGTATCCAGATAATCTTCTTTACAGGAAGTGATTAAGATACCCATGGCGAATAATAAATATTTTAAATATTTTATTTTCATAATAAAGATGTATTAAAATTCAAC